>CATZVV010000015.1 GCA_958425285.1 uncultured Lachnoclostridium sp.
ACTTCAAACGCTTTCCTTTGTCTGAAGGCGGTTGTTGTAATGCAACTGCTTCGGCTAAAATCTCATTCAGGACACCTGTTTGGATACGTAGGGCATGGTTTTGAATTACAGTCTCCAACAAATCGAACAACTTAGGTGTACGCTGTCCTGTTTTAGCAGAGATAAAGATAATTTCAGCATAAGGAACAAAGGAAAGGATTTCACGTACTTTTGCCGTATATTTTTTTACGGTATGATTGTCTTTTTCAATGGCATCCCATTTGTTTACTGCAATCATTAAACCTTTGCCGCGGTCATGTGCAATCCCACATATTTTAGCATCCTGTTCAGTAACGCCTTCGGTTGCGTCAATCATTAAGATAACCACATCAGAACGTTCAATAGCAGCAACTGTGCGAATAATACTATAACGCTCCAAGTCTTCCTTTATTTTATTTTTGCGGCGCAGTCCGGCAGTATCAATAAAAACATATGCCTTATCATCTTTTATGATTTCTGTATCAACAGCATCACGAGTAGTTCCGGCAATATCAGATACGATTACTCGATTTTCTCCTAACAGTTTGTTAATAAGCGAGGATTTTCCGACATTTGGTTTCCCAACAATGGAAACTTTGGGACGATCATCTTCTGATTCTTCAAATTTCTCAAAAGAAATATGTTCAACAACTGCATCCAGCATGTCCCCAATACCAAGTTTAGAGGAAGCAGAAACTGGATGTGGATCTCCAATTCCTAAATTATAAAATTCATAGACATCTGTCATATATTTATTAAAATGATCTACTTTGTTTACAACAAGAACAACCGGCTTTCCGGATTTTCGAAGCATATCAGCAACTTTGTAATCTGCGTCAACAAGCCCTTGTTGTACATCAACAATAAAAAGAATAACATCTGCTGTTTCAATAGCGATATTGGCCTGCTCTCTCATATGTGACAGCATTTTATCTTTGCTGTCCATTTCAATTCCCCCGGTATCAATGAGGGAAAAGTTGTAGTTAAGCCATGTCATATCTGCATAGATACGATCTCTTGTTACACCTGGGTAATCTTTCACAATGGCGATTTTATCTCCGGCAAGTGTATTAAATAAAGTAGACTTCCCTACATTAGGGCGGCCTACAATTGCAAGTATTGGTTTACTCATAAGAACTCCTTTAATTGCCTGTTTATGTTTGCATACTTATTATATTAGTTTCTATTCAATAAATCAATTCTTTTTTCTTGACGAAAATTTGGTTTTGAACTATCATTATATAAGACCAAATATGCAAAATGATAGAATTAATCAATTTGTTTCTATACTGGAGGATTAAATTAATGACGAAACGACCAATTACTGAGACGATTCCCGTAGCGCCTTTAAAAATTATTGCGATGGGAAATTGTTCTGCACTAGGTGAAAAAGTAAACCGTTTAATTGTAGATGCCAGACATAAAATGGTAAGTTCCAATAAGCATACATTAGCATTTCTTGGTTATGAAGCAGACAGTTACTTAGTGAATTTTTCTCTGGAACGTTTGGCAACCGGTGAAGGAAAAGCAATTATCAATGAATCCATCCGGGGAACAGATTTATTTATATTATGTGATGTAGCCAATTCTTCTATGCAATACAAGATTGACAGTAAAAATACAAATGCATCTCCAGATGATCACTTTTCAGATTTAAAACGTCTCATTGCAGCATGTAGTGGAAAAGCAAATCGAATCCATGTGATTATGCCGTTTTTATATGAAGGCAGAAATGACTTGCGGACGAATTTGGAATCTCTAGATGGCTCCTTAGCTTTACACGAACTTATAAAAATGGGAGTCAGTACAATTTCTACCTTTGATGCCCATGAACCAAGATTGCAAAATGCTCTTCCCTTGGATGGATTTGATATTTTTCATACATCCTACCAGTTTATTCGTACTCTGATGGAAAAAGATCCGGACATTAAAGTAAAGAAGACCGATTTGATGATTATTAGTCCGGATGTTGGCGGCATGAAACGAGCTGTCTATTATGCCAACCAGTTGGGACTGGATATGGGAATGTTTTATAAACGATTTGATTATACAACACTGGTTAATGATGAGCATCCTGTGATTGCTGTTGAATTTTTAGGAAATGATGTCGCAGGGAAAAATGCTTTTATTATTGATGATATGATTGCTACTGGATAGACTGTATTAGAAACAGCCAGAGAACTCAAAAAGCGGAAAGCAGGAAAAGTTATTATTGCCGCTACTTTTGGATTATTTAATGATGGATTGGAAAAGTTTGACAAAGCATATGAAGAGGGAGCCTTTGATAAGATTTATACAACGAATCTCACATACTGCTCGCAAGAGTTATTGGATAAACCATATTATGAAAATGTTGACCTCAGTAAATATATTGCTCTGATTATTGATACAGTAAATAATGATACTTCTGTTAACGAGATCCAGGACAACAGGGCGAAAATACAGGAGCTTCTTTCTGCTCAAAATGAATAAAATGAAAAAGCATTTTTTATATGATGTATCGAGTTACCTTCGATTAGAATTACATCAAAACGCATAGGGCTATCTGGAGGGATAGCTCTTCTTTTGATATAGTACATGGCGCACCGGGAAATTAATTGTACTTTTTTTTCAGTGATTGCAGAAAATGCTCCTCCATACAAATTATTTTTTCGATATTTTACTTCGACAAAAACAAGATATATTCCATCTTTGGCAATAATATCAATTTCTCCCCCATAAATCCAGAAATTAGTTTCTATAATTGAAAAACCCTGCTCCTTTAGAAAGATACAGGCTAATTCTTCTTTTTCCATTCCTATTTTACGCGAATTCATGATTTAATTATCTGCCTCCCTCATTTTAAATCAATTTTTCTTTTAATCTGCTCAAGACCATCCACAAAAATTAATACCTCTGCAACAACAGAATAAAGTTCTGGCGGAATATATTCTCCTAAATCCAACATAGAGAGTGATTTTGCTAATTTTTCATCCTGATGAATAGGAACTTCAGCTTCTTTTGCGCGTTTAATGATGCGATCGGCTAAATATCCTTTTCCAGTTGCAATTACTTTAGGAGCAACATCATCTTTTTCATATTCTAAGGCTACGGCTGTCTTATTTTTATCCATAAAATTTCCCTCCTATATGAAATTTTTAATAAATGTCAACCGATGAATTGGACATGGTCCATATTCTCGTATAGCGGCAATATGTTCTGCTGAACCATAGCCTTTATGCCTCTCAAAGCCATATTCCGGATATAGTTCTGCGTAATCCTCCATAATCCGGTCTCTTGTTACTTTTGCCATAATACTGGCAGCTGCAATAGAAACACTTTTGGCATCTCCTTTGATAATTCCGATTTGCCGAATTGGGATGCTGGGAATTGTTACGGCATCATTTAGGAGCAGATCAGGGATGACACTTAAATCTTCAACCGCATGTTTCATCGCTTCATAAGTTGCCTGAAGAATATTAATCTCATCAATTCGCCCTGGAGAAGAGATTCCAATTCCATAAGAAATCGCCTTTTCCTTAATTTCCTCAAATAGTTCGTCTCTTCTGGCAGCAGATAATTTTTTAGAATCATTTAAATACAAAATTTGTGCATCCTTTGGTAAAACTACTGCTCCGGCAGCAACCGGTCCTGCGAGAGGTCCTCTTCCTGCCTCATCAATGCCGCATATAAATTCGCAGTCAGGGTATTGATTTTCAAATTCTTTCATCCTCAAAAGACGTTTGCATTCATTTTCATAAGCTATTATCTTCTTACGATAAGATTGTATCAGGGATTGAACACCCGACCTTGTATCATGTTCATATTCATTTATTAGACAAGGCCATTTTTTCATTGGTTCATCTATAAATTCTGCTTTAATATCTGCAATTTTTTTTGCCATATTTTCCTCCATACAAATATATGGTTATTGGTTTGAAAATCTAATTTCCTGTTCATCGGGTAATCCAATTACAGATACTTCAATAAAAGCTTCTGACTTTTTATATATTAACTCAATTTCCTTCCCTTTCACAATCGAAGAAGCAAATTCCTTCTTTAACTGTGTGCCATTGAGACCCAACGCTTGTTCCAGTTTTGCCTGAATTTGCTTTTCCGTTTCTGTTACAGGGCTTCCGTATGTAAAATGTAAGTCTTCCTCAATGGATTCATTCGTTAAAATATTTTCGAGGGTAGTATACACTGCATCAACTAATTGACGATCCTTTCCCATACGGAAACTTTTCATATAAGGTGTTACCTGGCATACAATAATCACAGTTAGTGTGACCATTATTGCAAGTAAGATCATGTAATCTGTCTTATGTTTTTTCTTTGCATCTGCTGAAATCACAATCATTCTCCTTCTTACTGGTTATTGATAGTATATGCCCGTTCATTCAATAAATCAAATCCGTCTTTCTGGAGAATTTTTATAGTTTCTTCGATTTCATCTGCTTTAATTATCAGTGATGGGTGATTCCCTGTTGCCAGAACATAAATATATTCAATGTTAACATCTTTCAATGTTTCCATGATACGATTCAATGCACCGATTTCATGTGGCAGCAGCACGGCAATTACATCTGTCAGCATAGCAGAGAATCCCGCCTCTTTTAAAACTTTTTTTCCTTTTTCAGGATTGTCGACAATCATACGTAATAATCCATATTCGGATGTGTCTGCCAAACTGAATGAAGTGATATTAATTTCATTTGTAGCTAGTACGTTTGTAACTTCTTCTAAACGTCCCTGACGGTTTTCCATAAACACAGATAACTGCTTTAGTAACATAAAACATACCTCCTGTTAGTTTAATTTACGTTTGTCGATAACACGTTTTGCCTTTCCTTCGCTTCGCTCAATTGTTCTTGGCTCCACTAACTTAACCATAGGTGCAATGCCAAGTGCCTGTTGAAGAACATGAGTAATCTTTTTTGTCAGGCTTTCCAGTTTACGAATTTCATCCGAGAAAAATCTTTCTTCAACTTCGACCAATACTTCCAGTGTATCCAGATTTCCTACTCGATCAACAATAAGCAGGTAGTGTGGACTGGTCTCTCCCATTTCCAAAAGTGCAGCTTCAACCTGTGAAGGAAATACATTTACGCCGCGAATAATCAGCATATCATCTGTTCTTCCCTTAAAACGTGAAATACGAGGCAGTGTTCTTCCGCATTCACATTTGTCATAAGAAATACTTGTTAAATCTTTTGTGCGGTAACGGAACAGAGGAAGAGCCTCTTTTGTTACCGGAGTGATCACTAACTCTCCTACTTCGCCTTCTTTACAAGACTCAAAGGTATCTGGATTTACAATTTCAGGAATAAAATGATCGCAATAAATATGAAGTCCCTTGTGATATTCACAATCAGCAGCAACACCAGGTCCCATAATCTCACTTAAACCGTAAATGTCGTGTGCATGTATATGAAGCCGTTTTTCAATATCTTCTCTCATCTGTTCCGTCCACGGCTCTGCTCCAAGAATTGCAGCACGCAGATGAATACGGTCAATTGCACCACTATCTTCTAAGGCCTCAGTAATATGTAATAAATAAGACGGTGTGCAGGCAATGGCGTTGCATCCAAAGTCTTCCATCATGGTAATTTGTTTTTTCGTATTGCCCGAAGACATAGGGATAACTGTAGCTCCTAAGTTTTCAGCCCCATAGTGAAGTCCGAGTCCACCCGTAAAAAGACCATAACCATAGGCAACCTGAATTTTATCGTTTTTTCCCAGACCGGCCATGGCAAGTACGCGGGCAACACATTCCTGCCAGTTCTCGATATCGCGTCTTGTATAACCAACGACAGTCGCCTTTCCTGTTGTACCGGAAGAAGCATGGACACGGACGATTTCAGAATCTGGTACAGCAAAGAGTCCAAAAGGATAGTTATCACGTAAGTCATCTTTTGTTGTAAATGGAAGTTTGGTAATATCTTCAATGCTTTGTATATCTCCTGGTTCAAGACCCATCTGCTGCATTTTTTTTCGATAGAACTCTACATTATGGTAAACACGGTTTACCATTTTACGCAACCTTGCCCCTTGCAGATTTGCCATTTCATCTCTGCTCATACACTCTTTTGCTTCATTCCAAATCATTGTTCTAAATCCTCCTCGTCTAGCCTATAATGAGTTTATCATTTTTATATTGTTTTCTTCAAAAATCCGAACTGCCTGTTCTGGTTCATTTGTGCTTAATACTAGCAGGGGATTGTTGATGCCCCGGTAAACAAAAGAATACATATACCGTATATTAATTTCATTTTGTGTACATATCTGTAAGAAGTGATCCAGACTGCCTGTCTTGTCCTCCAGACAAATTGCAATAACATCTGTTACACGGACAGCAACCTTATGAGATATTAAAACATCCTTGGCTTCTTTGACATCATCAACTACAAACCGAAGAATACTAAAATCCGGTGAATCAAAAACTGAAATAGCTTTTACACTGATTCCGGCCTCTTTCAACATATTTGTTACTTTGGCCATACTTCCGACCTGATTTTCTATATATACGGACAATTGTTTCATAAAATTCTCCCTTTCTCATGTGAAAATTAAGTAATCGATTACAATCCATAACCGGTAATAAATGCCTGTTGATTAATATCAATTGTTTTTGGTGGAACAGTTTTGGAAATAACATCTAACCAGTCACTTAAAGAAAAGTCCATATGTTTTGCAGCTATTCCAAGTACAATGACATTAAATACTCTTGGATTTCCTATTTTTTTTGCTTCAGACATAGCATCTACCGTAATGACACGGTGATTTTTTTCTAATGTTTCAATAATGTGCTCCGGATATTGTGCAGTACCGGTGACTACTGGCATCGGATCAATTCTTTGATCATTAATAATCATAACACCATCTTCTTTCAGAAAATGTGCATAACGCATTGCCTCTAAACGTTCAAAGGCGATTAGTACATCCGCTTGTCCCTCTTCTACAATTGGCTCTTCTACTTTATCTCCGTAACGTACATAGGTAACCACACTTCCACCACGCTGGGCCATTCCATGAACTTCAGATAGTTTTACATCATATCCCGCATGCAGATTAATTCTACCAAGTATTCGACTGGTTAATAAAGTTCCCTGTCCACCGACTCCTACAATCATTATATTCTTTGTCTTCATAACTTGCTCCTTATTTTTTAAGATCAATTTTCTTTATTGCATTAAATTTACATGCAGTTTCACATAAACCGCATCCATTGCACATTGTCCATCGGCAGCCTTTGACATTGCAGGACATCCAGATGACATACACATGCCGCACTTTTTGCACATTTGGGCCTCTACTTTACATTGCTTTGTAACCGGTGCTTTGCTTAACAGAACACATGGCGACTTGGAAATTACGACGGATACTTCATCTTTTGTCAATTCTTCTTTCAATACCCGCTCTAATTCATCCACATCAAACGCATTCACAGTTACAACATTTTTGATGCCCATCGCATGGCAAATGGTAGGAATATCCATTAAATACGTTGTTTCACCTTTTAACGTTTTACCAGTAGCCGGATGATCCTGATGCCCCGTCATACCAGTTGTAGAATTATCTAAAATCATAACCGTTCCGGTCCCCTTATTATATACCATGTTCATCAGGGAATTAATACCTGTATGCATGAAAGTAGAATCTCCAATTACACAGACCCAATTTTTAATATAATCTTTCCCTTTAGCTTTCTCCATGCCATGTAAAGTACTAATACTAGATCCCATACAGACCGTTGTGTCAACGACACCGAGAGGCGGAACAGCACCCAAGGTATAACAGCCAATATCTCCCATAGCATGTAATTTCATCTTTTTCAATACGGAATATGTACTTCTGTGCGGGCATCCCGGACAGAGAATCGGAGGTCTGTTTGGTACGTTGTATGGCTCGGAAATTTTAATCTCTTCTTTTTGAATTGCTTTTCGGAGCATATTAGCACTGTATTCTCCCTGAATTGTAAAGATTTCCTTCCCGATACAAGGAAGGCCCATTGCCTTTATCTGTTCTTCTATAACAGGCTCAAGTTCTTCTACGATATATAAAGTATCTACTTTATTTGCAAATTCCCGGATTAAATCTTTTGGAAGTGGATTAACAATACCAAGTTTAAGAACAGAAGCCTGTGGCAGTGCTTCTTTTACATACTGGTAAGGAATTCCCGAAGTAACAATACCAATTCTGGTATCATTCATTTCGATACGGTTAATCGGAAACTCACATCCGTCTTTTTCAAGCTTACTATTTCTTTCTTCCACAAGTACATGGTGTAATTTTGCATTTCCAGGCATCATTACATTCTTTGGAATATTTCTCTCATAAGGAATATCCACTGGCTCAATACGGTCTTCTAATTCAACAAGTCCCTGTGAATGTGCCAGTCTGGTTGTAATACGCATCACAACAGGAGTATCATATTTTTCACTTAAATCATAAGCGTATTTAATAAATGCCTTTGCTTCTGCACTGTCGCTTGGTTCAATAACCGGTACATTAGCTGCACGACAGACCATACGTGTATCCTGTTCATTCTGAGAACTGTAGAGTCCAGGGTCATCTGCTACGACAGTAACGAGCCCACCGGTAACCCCAATATAGGAATACGAATAGATTGGATCCGCCGCCACATTAAATCCAACATGTTTCATTGATGCCAGAGAACGTACTCCCGCAATACTTGCCCCAATAGCTACTTCCATGGCTACTTTCTCATTTGGAGACCATTCACAGTAAATCTCATCATATTTTACGATATTTTCGCTAATTTCAGTACTTGGTGTGCCCGGATAAGCAGCGGATACTTTGACTCCCGCTTCATAGGCGCCACGTGCAATCGCTTCATTTCCAAGCATAATAACTTTTTTACTCATTGTGTTCGTTTCCTTTCACTTCATCTACGTTTTTTATTTCTTCCTTTTTATCTTTTGCTTTGCGTAATTTTATTCCTGTACAAATGCCTAAAAAGGCAATGACAGAAAATACAATTAATTTCACACCATAGGATAAAAATGCTTCTCCCATACTTCACCTCATTTCTGCTCAATGTCTGTTAGCAAGTTCTTTCATTACATCATCCCAGTCAAGACCGCATTCTGCCATGAGAACCATCATATGATAGAGAAAATCTGCAATCTCATATTTCAACTCTTCCGAATCCGGATTTTTAGCAGCAATAACAATTTCCGTTGCCTCTTCGCCACATTTTTTCAGAATTTTATCAATTCCTTTGTCAAACAAATAGTTTGTATATGAGCCTTCTTTTGGATTTTCTTTCCGGTCTTTAATTGTATTCATAACCTCATTAAAAATAGTTAGAGGATTCATATTATTATATTCTTTTTTTGCCAGTTCAGTAAAGAAACAGCTTCTCTTACCAGTATGGCATGCTGCACCTACCTGATGTACTTTGGCTAAAATAGTATCTCTATCACAATCAATGCGAAGTTCTTTTACGTATTGAAAATGGCCGGATGTTTCACCCTTGCACCAAAGTTCATTTCTGCTGCGGCTATAGTATGTCATCTTGCCGGTTTCAATTGTTTTCGCAAAGGATTCCTTATTCATATAAGCAAGCTGCAAAACCTCACTGGTTTTATAGTCCTGCGTAATACATGGAATCAGTCCGTTACAATCTGTTTTAAACTCATTGAACTTAAGCGATGATTTAAAATAGGAAATCGGAATACCTGCATCATGCATTTTAGCTTTTATCTTGTATATATTTTTGTTTTCATAATAGTTTGTAGCTACTCCGGCTACTTTTTCAATATTTAACAGGTCTTCTAAATCATTGCGCAGCAAGCTGTCTCGTATAATTACTGTTTTACGTGATTTTGCGATTTTATCTGCAAGCATTTGGGATACATCTACATGTTTAATTAAAAGAGTATCTGCAGGAAGTGCCAGTTTTTCAAAATCTTCACTTGCCGGAATTTCAATAATGAATCGTTCTGTACCAAAACGTGAAAACATTTCTGTTTGTTCTGTTTCAGATGGCATGAGTTCATACCGGATGCAGACCTTCTCTGCACCCGTATAAAAGGCTTTTTTGGCATCTTCGAACCGTTCTATATATAATCCTGCAAAGAATGGAATATCAATGTGGCGTCCGACTTCTTTCAGTATTCCTAAAAATTCTTCCCTCTCGGATTCAATTTTGGAATAATTGTAGATAAATAATTCATCAGCTCCCTGAAAGCAGCATTGTTCTGCTTTTACGATAATATTACTGCCTGCCTCATTTTCTCCATTAATAAAAGCAATTATTTTCTTTTTTGACATTTGTTCTCTCCATTCCTTTTTATAACATTCCTTTCGTAGACAATACCCCATCAATTCTTTCGTCCAATCGTGTAGCCATATCAAGTGCTTTTGCCGTTGCCTTAAACATGGCCTCCACGATATGATGGGTATTTTCTCCACTTAATTGTTTTATATGTAAATTCATACCGGCACCGCTTGCTAAACCTGCAAAAAATTCTTTTACAACTTCTGTTTCCATTGTTCCCAATCGGTCTGCCTTTAAGTTGGCATCAAAGGAAAAACAGTAACGACCGGACAAGTCTAAAGAGGCTAAACAAAGTGCATCGTCCATTGGTAAAATAAAGTACCCGAATCGGGCGATTCCATATTTGTCACCGAGAGCCTCAGCGATTGCTTTGCCCAAAACGATACCCGTATCCTCTACCGTATGATGTGCATCTACATGTATATCTCCAGAAACCTCTATGTTTAAATCAAAAAGACCATGTTTGGAAAATCCCTCCAGCATATGGTCAAAGAAGCCAATACCAGTATTAATATTGCTGTCTCCACAGCCATCCAAATCAATCTGAATTTCAATATCAGTCTCTTTTGTAACTCTTGTTTTACAGGCTGTTCTGTTCATGATTGTACATTCCTTTCTGTCAAATTTCGGTAGAAAATCAAGTTTGCCGAAGGCAAACTTACCAGGAACCGACAATAGCCGATTCCTTTTTAGTATACCTTTTTCACACTGAAAAAGCAATACTGAAAAACAAACAGCTACAAACTCTGCTGTCTGCAAAGCCTATAGCTGTTTCTCGTTGTAAAATGAACTATATTTAGATTTTGTCGCTTTTTTCTTCCGTAAAAACTTCTTTTCCAAAACGTACGGCAACTGAATTTGCATGGGCAGTCAGGTGCTCTGCCTTTGCAAAAGTAATAATATCTTCATGTACAGCTTCCAAAGCTTCTTTGGAATATGAAATCAGGCTCGATTTCTTAATAAAATCATCAATACCAAGTGGAGAAAAGAATTTAGCGGTACCATTCGTCGGAAGAACATGATTTGGGCCGGCAAAATAATCGCCTAATGGCTCACTCGCATATTCTCCCATGAAAATTGCCCCCGCATTTTTTATTTTTGTCATTGTTTCCCATGGATTTTTAGTGTTAATTTCCAAGTGCTCAGAAGCAATCTCATTTGTTACTTCAATAGCATCTTCCATTGATTCCGCTAAAAGAATATATCCATAGTTTTCCAAAGATCTGCGTATAATGTCTGTGCGGGACAGGTTTTCCACAAAATAATCGATTTCCTTTGAAACAGAATTTGCCAGTTCTTCACTTGTTGTAACTAAAATAGCAGAAGCAAGCTCATCATGTTCTGCCTGAGAAAGCAAATCCGCCGCTACAAATTTCGGGGTTGCAGACTCATCTGCTAATACAAGAATTTCACTTGGACCGGCAATGGAATCGATATTCACATGACCATAAACGGCTTTTTTAGCAAGAGCTACATATATATTTCCAGGACCTACAATTTTATCAACCTTTTGAATTGATTCAGTTCCATAAGCCAGGGCACCGATGGCCTGTGCACCACCTACCTTGTAAATTTCTGTTACGCCTGCTTCTTTTGCAGCAACAAGTGTTGCCGGATTCACACTGCCTTCTTTGGCAGGAGGAGTTACCATTACAATACGTTTTACTCCTGCTACATGAGCCGGAATAGCACACATAATGACACTGGACGGATAAGCTGCCTTCCCTCCGGGAACATAAATGCCAACGCTTTCCAGTGCTGTCACACGCTGGCCAAGAACAGCTCCATTTGGCATTGTATCAATCCAGCTATTTGGCAGTTGTCTTTGGTGAAATGCTTTTACATTGACAATAGATTTTCGAATTACATCAATCAATTCATTATCCACTTTTTGATAAGCAGCTTCAATTTCAGCTTCACTGATTCGAATGGTATCCTTTGTCAGTTTAGCTCCATCAAATTTTTCGGTAAAAGAAAATACCGCTTCATCGCCTTTTTCTTTTACATTAGATAAAATAGTATCCACACTTGCCTGATATTGACCATATTGATTCGGGCTTCTCTTTAATAGCTTTTCTAAAATGTTATTTTTCGATTCTTTTGTTAGTCTTATAATTCTCATTGTCCTATCCTCCACTTTAAAGCAAATTAATTACTGGCTACTTGTATCGGTTCAAATCTTTCATAAGTTTTGTAATTCGCTGGTGCTGCATTTTCATACTTACTTCATTGACAACAACTCGTGCAGAGAGAGGACATATTACTTCCAATACTTCCAACCCGTTTGCTTTCAGCGTTGAACCGGTTTCTACAATATCAACAATTACTTCAGACAGTCCAACAATCGGAGCTAATTCCACCGAGCCATTCAACTTTATAATTTCTACAGTCTGATGTTTTTTATTATAAAAATAATCTTTGGCAATACTCGGATATTTTGAGGCAACACGAATAATTTCATTTTTTTCAAGAAGTTCTTTGGCAGAAGCCGGACCAGCTACACACATATTGCACTTACCGATATTCAAATCCAGCACCTCAAAAAGTCGACGCCCTTCTTCCAAAATGGTATCCTTCCCTACAATACCAATATCAGCAGCTCCATATTCAACATAAGTAGGAACATCACTTGCCTTAGCGAGAAAGAAACGAAACCCAAGTTCTTCATTGATAAAAATAAGCTTTCTTGTATTCTTATCATTTATTTCTTCACAAGTAATTCCAATCTGTTCAAAAATCTCAAGTGTCTTTTTTGCCAGCCTGCCTTTTGCCAGCGCAATTGTTAAATATTTTTTCATTGTATTCATCCCTTCGAAAGAACGTTTATTTTTTATGAGAGTATTAATTAGTCAATACTTTTCATCATAATATCAGCGATTGATTTAATTTTATCACTTTGATGCATGAAATCAATGACATGAATGACATCTTCGCTTTCAATGTAAAAAATATTTCCGGCACCGTTTTTTTGCCCATATTCCTTATATTGAGCAATATCACGTTCCGCTTCTTTTCTCATTAAAAAGACCGATTTTCCTTCTTCGCGAAAAAAATTTGCAAGGAGTATTGCTGTTTTCCGATTTGCAGAGCGGTATAAAATAAAAGATTCCTTACCAGATAGTTCAACTGGAATGTTCTGTCTGGTAAGAGCCAGCATTAATTGGTCTAAAACAATGGCAACACCAACAGCAGAGGCCTTTTTGCCAAACTGCTCAATCAGTTTGTCATAGCGCCCACCTGTTGCAATCGCTTCTCCCGTCCCATAAGTATATGCTTTGAAAATAATTCCCGTATAGTAGTTATAGTGATTTAAAAGGCCAAGATCAATCGTTGCATAGTCGCTTAGACCATATGTATCAAGTATTTCAAAAAGATTTTCAAGCCGCTCTACTGCCTTCAATGCCCGTTCATTTTTTGTTTTACTCCGGATAAACGAAAAATGATCTGTGCCGCCGAAAAATTCAGGAAGCTTAATGAATAGTTCTTTTAAATCCTTTGAAATATTTTTCCCGGAAAGTAATTGTTCAATACCAAACATATTCTTATTTTCAAGCAGATATTTCAGTTGTTTTGTTTCTTCTTCTGAAAGGCCTGCTTCTTCAACAAGTCCCTGAAAAAAATCTGCATGTCCAATACCAATCTGAAATTCCTTTAATCCAGCTTTTTGAAGGCATTCAATGGTAAGCGCAATAATTTCTCCATCTGCATCAGAGGTACTGTCATTCATTAACTCTGCACCCACTTGGCAAATTTCTTTTAGACGTCCCTGATAACTGGAATTATTAATAAATGTATTTCCAACGTAACACAAACGAATTTGCAGTTCTTCGTCTTTATAATATTTTGCAACACAGCGGGCAATGGAAGGTGTAATATCAGGGCGGAGAACAAGTGTATTATTGTTACGGTCAAAAAATTTATACATTTCTTTTGAAGCAACTGTACCCCGTTCGCGGTTAAAAATGTCAAAAAATTCAAAACTTGGAGTTTCAATATCCTTAAATCCATACATACGCATAATTTTATGGATATTTTCTCTTACTGCAAGCTTACGTGCACATTCCTCTCCGTAGGTATCACGGACACCTTCCGGTGTAAATAGCAATTCCTGATTATATCCCATGTCTAAATAATCCTTTCTGTCCTAGTACAGCCCTGTTGGCTGCCCTGTTTTCGGATTGTATCCGGCGTCTGTTAAAGCTTTAATAATCATATCTTTATGTTCATGACCGAATGCCTCCATTGTAATTGTAAGTTCAACCGCTGCATTCCGGTTAATACTGACGAACTGATTATGCTCTAATCGAATAATATTTCCTTGTGCTTTTGCAATAACATCTGCTACACGAAGCAGTTCCCCCGGCCGGTCAGGAAGAAGAACAGAGACGGTAAACACTCTTCCACGCTGGATTAATCCATGCTGGACAACAGAAGAGATTGTAATAACGTCCATATTTCCTCCGCTTAAAATGCAAACCACTTTTTTCCCTTTTATATCTAATTGCTTTAATGCAGAAACTGTCAAAAGACCAGAATTTTCAACGACCATTTTATGATTTTCCATCATATCCAGAAAATTAACGATCAAATCCCTGTCCTCCACAGCAATAATATCATCAATGTTCTCCTGAATATAAGGAAAAATATTTTCTCCCGGTGTTTTTACTGCTGTACCATCTGCAATTGTATTTACATCTGGAAGTGAAACAATATGTCCTGCTTTTAAAGATTCCTGCATGCAATTTGCCCCTGCAGGTTCTACACCAATTACTTTAATTTTAGGATTCAGCATCTTTGTAAGCGTTGCCACACCAGAAGCAAGACCGCCACCCCCAATTGGTGCAAGGATCATATCTACCGTCGGCAATTCTTTAAAGATTTCCATTGCAATTGATCCTTGTCCCATTGCTACAGTTTCATCATCAAATGGATGGATAAAAGTATACCCATTTTCTTCAGCCAGCTTTAATGCATGTGTACACGCATCATCATATACGTCACCATGCAATATAACTTCAGCCCCATATGACTTTGTTCGATTCACTTTAATTAAAGGCGTTGTATTTGGCATTACAATGATGGCTTTGCAACCATATATTTTAGCCGCGTATGCAACACCCTGAGCATGGTTGCCGGCAGAAGCAGTAATAAGTCCTTTTTCACGTTCTTCTTTGGTCAATGTGCTGATTTTATAATAGGCTCCTCTTACTTTATAAGCTCCGGTATACTGCATATTTTCTGGTTTAAAATATATTTTTGCGCCAGTTTGTGCACTATAATACTCACTGTAAATTAAATTGGTTGGAAGAATGACCTCCTTTACGCGTTCACTGGCTTCTTCAAATTTTTCTAATGTCATCATAAATTTTGACCTCCCTCAAATAAAGCATTTACAAATTCT
>CATZVV010000016.1 GCA_958425285.1 uncultured Lachnoclostridium sp.
TTATTAGAAAAAAATCAAGACAAAATTTTGGATGAATTAGGGAGAATGATAGATTTTATTTAAAACATATATTTTAAAAGTTACCCATCTTCAATCAGGCTGACGTAAATGCCGATGTAATCGGACCGGAAGTTTTTTATTATTTTGGAAAGCAGGTGGTTTGCCATGTTTAAGTAGGTAACAATGGTAAGTGTTTCCGTAGTTAGTCCGCAGATTTCTGAGGTAAGCTGGTTTAAACGGTTGTTCTGGCGTATAATTTCACATAATGACGGCAAAAGACTTTCACATTCTCTTGTCGGTTTTCCCCTGGTTTTACTGCGTAAAAGCAGGGGAAAACCAAGCTCATTTTCTAAATGATTCATCATATGGCTGATTCCGGATGGGGTATATCCGAGCAATTCCGATGCTTTTGTAAAGCTTCCTAAGTCAATGGAAGCAAGTAATATTTCATATTTAATAAGGTCCATACTAACCCCCATTTCCGAGCGACTTGTCGTGAGGAGGCGAAGAAAAATTCGCGTAGGCGGTTTCTTGTCTGCCATCATAGCTATTTGCTTTCGCTTGGAAGCAAATAGCCGTATGAAAAATTGGCTATCTGCCAATTTTTCAGACTATCTCCATTCTATCCTTGACAAAACGTCATAGATATAAGTACAAAACGTCGTTTTACTTAAAATACAATAGAAGATATAATGATGTCAAGAAAAAAACGAATGGAGGAATTGATTATGTTGAAAAATGCATTACCAAAAATAAAAACAGAAACACTGCCGGGACCAAAGGCAAAGGAATTAGTAGAAAGAAGAAAAAATATTGTACCAAATGCAATCGGATGTGTATATCCATGTGTTATGGAGCGTGCAGAAGGAGCTATCATTGAAGATGTGGATGGAAACCGCTTTCTTGACTGGGTTGGCGGAGTAGGCGTTTTAAATGTAGGCCATACGCATCCGGCGTTAGTAGAGGCAGTAAAAGAGCAGGCAGAAAAATATTTTCATGGGATGTTTAATATCGTTACCCATGAAGGGTATGTTGAGTTAGCGGAGAAATTAGCAAAGGTAGTGCCGGTTCGCGACTCAGAGAAAAAAGTAATGTTTGCCAATAGTGGCGCCGAGGCAGATGAAAATGCTGTAAAAATTGCAAAAGCATATACGAAACGACCAAATATTATTGTTTTTTCAGGGGCTTTTCATGGAAGGACGATGCTGACGATGGCCATGACTGCAAAAAAAGCATATGCAGTAGGAATGGGACCATTTCCGGATGGTGTTTACCGGGCAGAGTATCCTTATTTGTACCGGAAACCGGCAGGAATGAGTGAGGATGAGGCAATTGAATATTATGTTAATAGCTTGAAAATGGTATTTGAAAATGCTTCTCCGGCAGAATATGTGGCAGCAGTTGTATTAGAGCCGTTACAGGGAGAGGGTGGATTTATTCCGGCTCCGATTGAATGGGTAAAGGCAGTTCGGAAAATCTGTGATGAGCATGGCATTTTGATGATTGCGGATGAAGTTCAGTCCGGTTTCTGTCGGACGGGCAAAATGTTTGCGTCGGAGTATTGGAAAGAGGCAGGGTGTGCACCGGATATTTTGTCAACGGCAAAATCAATTGCCGGAGGTGTTCCATTGAGTGCTGTAATTGCAGGGAAAGAAATCATGGATGCGGTTCCTTCGGGTATTATCGGAGGTACTTATGGAGGAAACGCCCTTGCCTGTGCCGCAGGATTAAAGGTGTTGGAAGTGATTGAAAAGGAAAACCTTGTACAGCGCTCCTGTGAAATCGGAGAAAAGTGTACAAAACGATTTGGTGAATGGAAAGACAAATATGAAGAAGTAGGAGATGTTCGCGGACTTGGTGCAATGATTGGTATTGAGTTTGTAAAAGATAAAGAATCAAAAGAGCCAAATGCAGAACTGGTAAGCAAATTAGTAAAAGAATGTGCCAATCACGGTCTGCTCATTGAAAGTGCGGGTATATACGGAAATGTAATTCGTTTTCTGGCACCACTTGTTATTACAGATGAGCAGTTAGAAGCCGGATTTGATATTTTTGAACATGCCATTGCTACGCTTACGGGAAAGGAATAGAAAAAAATGAAAAAAACATTTCAAGTGATTCCACAGATTGTTCAATTTGAAACCTGTGAAGAATTTTTGAGCGATTTCGCTATTGGTGAAGGAGATTTAATATTTTGTAATGAGATTACATACCGGACTTTTCTGGAGGGAAAGTCCGGTAAGGCAGTCGTTATAATGCGTGAGAGTTATGGCGACGGTGAGCCTTCGGATGAATTAATTGAGGCTGTTTACAGCGATATAAAAGATATATCTTATCAGAGAGTTATTGCAGTTGGCGGGGGAACGGTTATTGATGCTGCCAAATTGTTTGCTTTAAAACAATTTTCTCCGGTACTTGATTTGTATGATGGAAAGATTAAGCCGGAGAAGGAAAAAACGCTGTTGTTAGTACCAACAACATGCGGTACCGGAAGTGAAACAACTAATATTTCAATTCTCGAATTGAAAGAAAGACATACGAAAATGGGTCTGGCGGTGCCGGAGTTATATGGAGATTATGCAATTCTGATTCCGGAGCTTCTGCGTGATTTACCAATGCGTTTCTTTGCTACCAGTTCCATTGATGCATTGATTCATGCAATGGAATCTTATACATCGCCAAAGGCAAATGAGTTTACAGAGATTTTTTCTCTAAAGGCAATTGAGAAAATTATTGCAGGGTATCAATATATTGTAAAAAATGGTGAGGAAAGCAGAAAAGAGATTTTAGGAGATTTTATGACTGCATCCACGTATGCCGGAATTGCATTTGGAAATGCAGGCTGTGCGGCGGTTCATGCACTTAGTTATCCGCTTGGTGCAAATTATCATGTCCCTCATGGAGAAGCAAATTATGTATTCCTGACAGAAGTTTATATGACATATATGAAAATCTGGCCGAAGGGAAGAATACGTGAATTAAACCGTTTTTTGGCAGAATTGCTGCATTGTGAAGAAAAAGAAGTCTATCAGAAGCTTGAGGAATTGCTAAGCAAAATCATTGTTAAGAAATCTTTGCACGAATATGGAATGAAAAAAGAAGAAATTAAAGAGTTCACAGAATCTATTTTGAAAAGCCAGCAGCGTCTGCTGAAAAATAATTATGTACCATTTGGAGAGAAAGAAATTTCTTTCATTTATCAGACGTTGTTTTAAAGGTTTTCAATTTCGTATAGATGTGGTGGGAGTTTAACGTTTTTTGTATCAGAAGGCGGAAGGATGCATTTTACTAAGTTTAGGAGCTCCGGATATACGTTTGACCTGCTGCACTCAAGGAGTGAAGCCATGTAGGAAAGGTACTCCTGAATTCGCCCGGTAGGCGTCGTAAAAACACTGCGGCGGAATAAATGAATAAAAATCAGAAGCCGGAGGTGGCAGCTTGCACTGCCCGTCTCATCTGGGTTTTGATATAAAGGTTCTAACAGGCTTGTGTCAGTCATTTTCCGTGCAATTCCAGTATAATTTCCGGCTAAAAGAAAATTACGTACAAGTTCATTATTAAGATGCTGGTTCCGAAATACAATTTTCCGGTAATTTGATATTAACAAACGCAGTGCTTCTCTCGAAAAAAGCAGGGAATGTTCCGTTGCTAATTCGTGAATAAATGTCTCCGAGGCATAAATCAAAGTGTCGATACTTCCGGCAATGAAAGCGTGGAGCTGGCTGGTTTCAGGTATTTCCGTATAAAGGTAAATGGCATCAGCGGCAGCTGTCTGATAGGAAACAGGGGATTCTTTTTGCACAAATACATGGTTTAAGAGTTCGTTCCCTGCTTCACAAATGGATGAAATCAAAATGAGTGGGAGTGCTGCATAATACTTTGTACGGATTAGCTTTGCATAATTTTGGATGGAAGCTTCGCCAAATGCAATCACCCGTTTTATGCCGGGTGGTATTTCCGGCATAAGTGGTGTAATTTTTTTTTCATCACAGATTTTCGAACCATTACCGGCAAATGTAATGATTTTGCCGGCAGAAGTATTGTCATTTAGGTGTTTTGAGTATAAATACTGGGAGGTAAGTATTAAATCACCGAAAGTCAGATTAAGTTCACCGGCAATTTCTTTAAAATTACTGCAAAAATGAATCCGTTCAGGAATATTTAACTGAAGCATAGACATTCACTCCTTCTTAGTTAGATACGTTCAAGTGGAAAAGACATACAGTGAGGTCCGCCTCCGCCTTTTAATATTTCCTTCAAATCCACTTCAATTACTTTTAAGCCATAAGCACGCATTTGTTCATTGACTTTTTTGTTACTTTTAAATGAGATAACACGGTCATTTCCAAGACACTGCAGATTGGCATGATGCAGATAAACCTCTTCCTGCTCGACACAAATAAGATTAAAACCTCTTTTTTTCAACATGGCTAAAAAGTTAGAAGGCAATGCATCTTTGCATACAACAGCTAATTTATCAGCAACGATATTGAAGCACATGTCTAAGTGCAGATTTGGACGGTCGCAAGGGACACCAACCATTTCATAGCCAAGTTCATTAACCTGACGGCGTACATTTTGAAAACCGTCCCAGTCCGTGCGGGCAATCACTCCATGAGCAAGGGTATATTCATCCAAATACCAGAAGTCTCCGCCTTCAAAACCACCGGTTGTACAGCGTGCAACACACGGAATACCAAGCTCTTTCATTTTCTTTTCGTATTCTGCCAGTTCTCCGGTCCGGCATGGTTCTCTAAATTTTCCGGCAACATATCCTTCTTTAATACATCCACCAAAATCTCTGGCAAAAACTTCGTATGGAAGGTCTTTTTTCGGCTCCATCAAGACAACCTCTACACCATTTTCACGGTATGCCTGCTGAAATTCTTCATGCTCTTTCAGACATGCTTCCTTGTTCGAGGCTTCGCCCTGTTTTAACCATTTTTCGGTAATTACGTTAATTGGTTCAAATTCAAAATAGGTCGGAGGGCAAAGAAGTACCTTCTTCAATACACCGGTAGCGTTGTTTACATATGTACTCATAAAATCAATCCTTTCTTTTTATGTTCTTTTTTAAAAATTCATATTTCGAACGACGTATGAAACTATCGTTATGTATTTAGTATAAGAAAGTGGAATGAAAATTGCTATGTAATAAGTGAATGAAAAATATTGTGCATCACGCACAATGTCATTGTAGAGAGGATAGAAAATTGTTATAATGGGTCAGAAAACAAAGGAGGACAGTTCATGATATGTAAGGATATACTTAATATGGATTCCATTCGTAAGAATATGAATCTTGTGGCAGGAGAGGAAGGACTTACCAGAACACTTCGCTGGATTTACTTTGCGGATTGTATGGAATGTCTGGAGGAACGAGAAAACCTTTTGGAGTGGATTTATGGGGGAGAACTAATTATTGTTACAAATAAAGTGTTTATGGATCACGAAGATAAGCTTCTGGAGTTGATGAGGCTGTTTAATCAAAAGGTTGTGGCAGGTTTTGTAATTAATGTTGGGCAGACGCCGGAATCAGCGAAAAAGCTGGCAGACGAAATGAAACTGCCAATTTTTGAAATCGGATGGAGCTTAAAGATGGTCGATTTGTCGCAGGTATTATGTATGGCACTGGCAGAAGAAGTGAGAAACGAGACATCGGTAAACCAGTTGTTTGCGAATATTCTATATCAGAATGAAATATCCGAGCAGGATATGGCAAACCGCGGTGAGTATTATGGAATTAATTTGAACCGGCCGCACTTCATTTTGGCATTTGATATTGATCATTTGACGCGGAAAGTGATGGAGTTAGAATCTTCGGAGGAGTTTCGAAAAAAATACAGAGAAAGTCTTCTTTCCTTTATCAAAATGGATTTTTCGATGGGTGGACTGAGTCATCTGATGACGCTGATGCAAGGTGACGCAGTTCTTGTCTTGCTGCCTGCAGAAGTTTTTTCGGATGAGCAGCTTTTAACGATAATACATAAAATACAGAACGAATTTCATATAAGAAACAATATGACTGTTTCGGTTGGTATTGGAGAAGTTTATTATTATATTGAAGAATTTCGCCAAAGTGCAGCAGAAGCAAAGCAGGCAGTGGAGATTGTACGCTTTCATGAGGGAGAAAATGAAATTAAGTATTACCGGGATATCGGTATTTATTATCTTGTTACCCAGATACAGGATAAAAAACTGTTGGAAAACTACTATTTGAAAATGTTAGGTCCCCTTGTAAATGCAGACCGGTTTTCGGATGGAAATCTATGCCAGACATTAGAAACGTACTTTCTTCATGACTGCAATGCGAATGAAGCGGCACAGGCACTTTATATTCATCGTAATACAATGAGATACAGACTGGAAAAAATTACTAGTCTGATTCACAGAGATTTAAACAGTATTAATGACTGTACCGAATTGAATCTTGCATTTCATATAAAGAAATATGTTGAAACAATTCAGCATTAGGAGCATTGTGCACGGCGCACAATATCTTTTGTAATTCAATTCTATTTTCAAGTTTCAATAACTGTGCTATGATTGCAAATGTAATCAAAAGCAAAGGCGCTATCGTTTATGGATAGTGCCTTTTTGCATTATTGAAATGGAGTACACGTGGAATGTGTTCTCGGAATGGAGGTTCATATGCTGGAAAGAGATTTAGTATTAAATAATGTATCCAAGCGTTACGGGGACAAATTAGTGGTTAATTCAGTATATCTGAAAATCGAAAAGGGAGATTTTCTTACAATTTTGGGACCAAGCGGTGGTGGAAAAACGACAGTGTTAAAAATGGTTTCGGGATTTGAGAGCATTACCGAAGGAAATGTATATATGGATGGTGAAAATATTAATTCCATCCCGGCGCACAAGAGAAACTTTGGTATGTTGTTTCAAAATTATGCGCTATTCCCACATATGACGGTTGCAGAAAATGTAGCATATCCTTTGAAAATTCGTCGCGTTCTGAAAGAAAAAAGAAACCAGATGGTAAAGGATATCTTAAAGGTAGTTGGATTAGAGGAATTTGGAAAAAGATATCCCAGGCAGTTGTCGGGTGGACAGCAGCAGAGAGTGGCTTTAGCCCGTTCGATTGTTTTTAACCCGGATGTACTTCTTTTGGATGAGCCACTGGCTGCTTTAGACAAACAGCTTCGTAAGCAGATGCAGTTAGAAATCAAAAATATTCATAACAAATTTGGACTTACAACGATAAGTGTAACGCATGACCAGGAGGAAGCACTTACCATGGCAACGAAAGTTTGTGTGATGAAAGAAGCTAAGGTGCAGCAGGTTGATGCTCCGGAGGTTATTTATGATCAGCCGGTTAATGCCTTTGTGGCTAACTTTATCGGTGAGTCAACCGTGATACCAGCGACGATTCAAGACATTCGGAATGGGAAAATTACTGCCACTTTTGAAAAAGATGACCGGTCATTTCGCGTGAATTGTAAGACAAGAGATTATTGGGCATGTCTTGGGCAGAAAGTGAATTTTATTATTCGTCCTGAAAAAGTGAAGATTGTTGAAGAAGATTATGATGGATTGAAATTTCATGCTGTGATTACAAGTTCTGTTTATTTAGGAGATACATTTCGAATAAATGTGGCGACTGATAATGGAATGGAATTTAAAATGAAAGTATTTTCCCGCGGAAAATATGATTTAAGTGTAGGTACGAAACTTTGTATCGGGCTTCGTCCATATGATTTGGTTCTTGTGCGGGATGACGATTAGAGGGGGAATTTGTTATGGAAAAGAGGAATCTGTTTGTAAGAAAACATGGAATTAAACTTATGCTTTTGATTCCGGTAGTGTTTCTCCTTGTATTTATGATCTTGCCAATTATTAATATGTTTTCACGGAGTGTAATTGAAAATGGTTCTTTTACATGGAAATATTTTATTGAGTACTTTTCAAAAAGCCTGTATTCCAAAATTTTGTTTAACACAATAAAACTCAGTTTCCTGATTGGTATCATTACTATTTTACTTGGTTATCCGGTGGCATATTTAATGAACCGGGTTGGAACAGTTTTAAGAGGCGTCATAATGGGATGTGTCCAGATTCCATTTTGGACAAGTCTGTTAGTAAGGACATATGCCTGGATTGCCATTTTGCAGAATCAGGGAGTAGTTAATGTAACATTGCAGAAGCTTGGAATTATTTCCCAGCCAATACAGCTCTTATATAATGAAACAGGCGTTATCATTGTTATGACCTATATTATGCTTCCGTATATGATATTTTCGATTTCATCGGTAATGGGTCAGATTGATAAAAATATTTTGACGGCATCGGTCAGTCTGGGTGCGGGGAAGACAAGAACATTTTTCAAAGTATTTCTTCCGCTTTCTATGCCGGGAATTATGTCAGGGTTCTTTATTGTATTTTTAAATACAATGGGATATTATATCGTACCGACGCTTGTAGGCGGCCAGAAAAGCCAGATGATTTCACAGACAATTCAGAATCAGTTAAGTGGTGTGTTAAACTGGAATTTTGCCTCCGCAATATCGATTATACTTGTTATGGTTACAATTATGATTGTGCTGGTATCTAAAAATCTAACAAAAATGAAATATAATTCCTGATTTATGAAAGGAGTGGATGCGTATGCTTGCAACAACAATAGCAATTTTAGTTATTCTATTTTTAATATTACCAATTTTTATTTTGTACCCGATTTCATTTAGTCCTACTTCCTACATTGTATTTCCGAATACCGGATTTTCAACGCAGTGGTATGAAAAGCTATTTTCGGATGCCGGCTGGGGGCAGGCAGTACAAAACAGTATTGAGATTGCCATATTAACTACAATTGTCTCTTTGGCATTCGGAATTCTGGCAGCAGTTTGTATGAATCGAATCGGGAAGAAGTGGAAGGGGCTGTTTGGAGAGTATTTCCGGCTTCCACAGACGATACCTATTATCGTTACAGCAATATCTGTTTATGCATTGCTTTTAAAATGGCAGCTTCAGGGAACAATCCCCGGACTTGTCATTGCCCATACAGTTATTGCACTGCCTTTCGTGGTCAGTACGATGAATGCAGGGCTGGAAGCTCTGAATAATAATTTTGAAGATGCTGCTGTTAATTTGGGAGCAAACCGCTTCCTTGCATTTTTTACTGTGACACTGCCTATGCTCCGTTCTTCTGTTGGATCAGCTATTCTGTTTGCTTTTCTGACGTCATTTGATGAGATTGCGGTAACATTATTTATTACAGGTCCAAGCGTTACTACCATACCAAAGAAAATGTGGGATGGTATACGATTACAAATAGAACCAACGATTGCTGCTTTATCAGCTATTTTAGTCACCGTTCTGATTGTAGGGTTTTTGCTGATTACCCTGGGGCAAATTATTCAATCAGTAAAAAATAAAAACAAATAAAGGAGAGGAAGACTATGAAAACTTATGTAAACAATGCTTACGGAACTTTAAAGAAAGTGCTATTATGCCCAATTGACAACTATGAAATTATGCCAATTAATTTTGTTGCTAAAAAGTGGATGGGAGAAGGCCATGTAATGGATTATGATTTGTGTAAAAAACAGCATAAAGCATTACAGAAAGCATACCGTGATAATGGTGTTGAAGTGGAACTGCTGGATGCCAAAGAGGGTCTTGTATACGAAGTTTTTGCCAGAGATTTTGGTATCTGCCTGAAGGAGGGCTATGTTCTGGGTCATTTTAAAGAGCCGTGCAGACAGGGTGAAACACCGGAATACGAAAAGAAATTGAAAGAATTAGGTGTCCCATGTATTGCAAGATGTACCAGTGGCTGCTTTGAAGGTGGTGACTTCTGTTTCCTTGATGAGCATACACTGCTCCATGGTGTAATTGACCGTACAGACTGGGCCGGATTTAACAGCATTAAAGATCAGCTGGATGCCCTTGGATATGATATGATTCCGGTTCCTGTGGCTAGAAAATACCTTCATATTGATGTATGTATTAATATCATCGCAAAAAATACGGTTATTATTTGTCCGGATATTCTTCCGGAAGGTGTTGTAGCAAGGTTTGAACGCCGCGGCTTTAATATGATTAAGATTACACCGGAAGAAGTTATGGAATACTCAGCTAATATTCAGTCACTGGGTAACGGCAAGGTAATTTCTTCTACGACAAATACAAAGGTAAATCAGATTATGCGGGATCTCGGTCTTGAAGTAATTGAAGTTGATATTAGTGAAATTGTAAAGGGCGGTGGAGGAATTCATTGTATGACTTTCCCACTGGTTCGCGAAGCTGAATAAATATCTGGCAAGGAGATGATTTGTATGAAAAAAGTAATTACGTTTATGATGGTTATCGTTATGGTTTTGTCGATGACAGCCTGTGGAAGTTCCTCAGAGGATACGAAAACTGCTGACGGAAGTACAACAGGGGGTGGTGAAACACTTGTTGTTGTTACATGGGGCGGTGAATTGGAAACTGCCTTGAAAAAGGCAGCAGCTGGTTTTGAAGAGAAAAATAATTGTACGATTCAGTGGGAGTCTGCTACAGATTATGCCAAGTTAAAATCTATGGTTGATGCCGGAGATGTGCAGTGGGATGTTGTTACATGTGATGCTGACTTTGTATATCGTGGAGGCAGCCAGGGTCTTTTGGAAAAAATGGACTACAATGTGATTAGCAAAGATGGAATCGAGGAAAGCTGTTCTGAGTATGGTGTTCCGTCATATACGTGGGCAAATGTTATTGCATATAATTCCTCTAAGTACACTGCGGAAACTGCTCCACAGACATGGGCAGAATTTTGGGATACGGATAAATATCCGGGGGAGCGTACTTTCTACAAATCACCATATGAAACACTGGAGGTAGCACTGCTGGCAGACGGTGTGGCAAAAGAAGATATTTATCCAATTGATGTAGACCGTGCTTTGAAAAGTCTGGATAAGTTAAAGAGTAAGGTCAGTACATGGTGGGAGAGTGGAGCACAGCCACAGCAGATGCTTTCATCCGGCCAGGTGGACTTGGCAGAAGCATGGGCAGGACGCATTACCAGTGCAAAAGCAGAAGGGGCGTCTGTTGATGTTGTTATGAATGAGGCTGTTGTTGTTACTGACCAGTGGGTTGTGCCAAAGGGAAGTAAACACAAAGATCTTGCAATGAAGTTCTTGAGCTTTATGACGAGTGCAGAGGCAGGGAAAACTTTCTCTGAAAATATTACATATGGACCGGCAAACCAGAAAGCATATGACTTATTGGATTCGTCTATTATTGATACACTACCGAGTTCACCAAAGTATAAGGATCAGGTGTTGACTTACGACGCAAAATACTGGGCTGAAAATTATGATTCTGTAAATGAAAAATTCCAGGCATGGTTATTAGAGTAAAATGGAGTGTTGTATATGTATGAATGTAGCAAAATGAGAATGCAGGATAAAATTGATACTTTTTCAAAAATTGGAGATGCCGGACATGGTGGCATAACGAGATATTCTTTATCGAAGGAAGCACTTGCTACAAGACATGAATTTATCCGACGGATGGAAGCCATTGGGGCCGAAATCCGTACGGATGACTTGGCAAATGTGCTTGCAACTTTGCCGGGAACAGAAAGCGAAAAGCAGATTGCTATGGGTTCACATATTGACTCTGTGAAAAATGGAGGAAATTATGATGGAATTCTGGGTGTTATGTCAGCGATGGAAGTTCTGGAGACTGTGGCAGAGAAAAAAATACCACATAAGCATCCGTTGACGGCAGTTATATGGACGAATGAGGAAGGTTCGTTATACTCTCCGGTTATGATGAGTTCCGGTATTGTATGCCATGATTATCTTCCGGAGGATATTCGCAAAAACTATGAATATGAAAATATGATGAAATCCGTCAGCATGGAAGATCATGTAACAACGTTCGGAGAGCAGCTTAATAAATCAGGATTTGTTGGAGAAAAAGCAAACCGAATGTCACCGGAAAACACGTTGTGTGATTTTGAAACCCATATTGAGCAGGGACCTATTTTGGATGATAAGGGGATGGATCTTGGTGTTGTGGATTGTGTGCTCGGTATGTATCATTACCGTGTCAGACTTTATGGGCAGACAACTCATGCCGGTACGTTCCCAATGCAAAAGAGACAAGATGCTTTTTATGCAGCGGCTCAGATTTTATGTTTTCTTCATGAGAAGATTGATATGCTAAAAATACCGGATTTGGTTTATACGACAGGTGAAGTGGTTTGTCATCCAAATATTAATACATGCGTTCCTGATTATTTTGATTTCTCTTTTGATGTCAGGCATGAAGACGCAAAGCAGCTTGACCGTGTAGCCGAAATTGTAGAGTCGTTACCGGAAACCGAGTGGAGTGGCTGCCGTTGTGAAGTAGAACGAATTTGGAAGCGGGATACCGTTTACTGGAATGAAAAGCTCGCCGGATATGTGAAAAAAACGGCAGAGGAGATGAATATAAAACATCAATGGATTCATTCCGGTGCGGGACACGATGCTCAATTTATTTCGTATATGGTCCCAACCACAATGATATTTGCACCATCAAAGGATGGTTTATCTCATTGTGAAAAAGAGTACACATCGGTAGAACATTGTACGCTTGCAGCATCCGTTATGCTGAATGCTGTATTGAAGGCAGATCAGGAGTTTTGAAAAAATAACGTAAGAGAAATCATTCCGGAAAAGGGAGATTTCTCTTACGTCTTTTTCATTATTTATATTACTTATTTTTGCTTAATATATTCATCAATTGCTTTTGCTGCTGCTTTTCCTGCACCCATGGCAAGAAAAACAGTTGCAGCTCCGGTTACGGCATCTCCACCGGCATAAACACCTTCACGGCTTGTTTCTCCGGTTTCTTCTTTTGTAATAAGACATCCGTATTTATTTGCATCAAGACCCGGTGTTGTAGAGCGGATTAATGGGTTCGGGCTTGTACCGATTGACATGATGACACAGTCAACATCAAGGTTGAATTCGCTGCCTTCTTTTACAACAGGACGGCGGCGACCACTTTCGTCCGGTTCCCCAAGCTCCATTTCTACGCAAGTCATGCCACATACCATACCATCTTCATCTCCGAGAATCTCTGTTGGGTTATGAAGTGTTTTAAAGATAATTCCCTCTTCTTCTGCATGTTCAACTTCTTCTTTACGGGCAGGAAGTTCTTCCATACCACGGCGGTATACAATATAGACTTCTTCTGCGCCAAGACGTTTTGCACAACGTGCAGCGTCCATCGCTACGTTACCTCCACCTACAACGGCTACTTTTTTCGCCTGCTGAATTGGAGTTTTAGAAGCGTCTTTATATGCTTTCATCAGATTAATACGTGTCAAGAATTCATTTGCGGAATAAACGCCTTTAAGGCTTTCCCCCGGAATATTCATAAAGCGAGGAAGTCCGGCACCGGAACCTACGAAGATTGCTTCATTTCCCATTTCAAATATTTCATCTATGGTTAATACTTTGCCGATTACCATATTTGTTTCTACATCGACACCGATTGCTTTTAAGTTGTCAATTTCCTTTTGTACAATTGCTTTTGGAAGACGGAATTCAGGAATTCCATAAACAAGAACGCCACCTGCCAGATGAAGTGCTTCATAAATTGTCACTTTATAACCGGCTTTTGCCAAATCTCCGGCAACGGTAAGACCACTTGGGCCGGCACCGATGACAGCAACTTTGTGGCCGTTTTGCTCCGGCATTTTTGGTGCATCTGTGCAGTGTTCTCTGTGATAATCTGCAACAAAGCGTTCCAGGCGGCCAATACCGACAGCCTCACCTTTTATTCCGCGTACACATTTTCCTTCACATTGATTTTCCTGTGGACAAACACGACCGCATACAGCAGGAAGAGAAGTCTGTTTGGAAAGAACTTCAAAAGCACCGTCAATATCTTCATTTGCAACACGCTCGATAAAAGCAGGAATGTCAATCTGTACCGGACATGCACTGACACAAGGTTTCTTTGGACAGTTCAGGCAGCGGCGTGCTTCATTGACTGCCATATCATATGTGTAGCCGAGAGCTACTTCTTCAAAGTTTTTATTGCGAACGTCCGGTTCCTGTACCGGCATCGGACATTTATTTGGATCCATATTACGGGCTGCCATAGTTATTGTACCTCCTTTTTCATTAAGTTACAGGAAGCTTCGCGGGCATGTGTCTCAAATTCTTTATACATAGTTCCACGATGCATTGCTTCATCAAAATCAACAAGGTGTCCGTCAAAGTCAGGACCATCTACGCATGCAAATTTTGTTTTACCGCCAACTGTAAGACGGCAGCCGCCACACATGCCGGTACCATCAATCATGATTGGGTTCATGCTGACTACTGTTTTGATATCGTATTTCTTTGTTGTCAGGCAAACAAATTTCATCATAATCAAAGGTCCGATGGCAATTACTTCATCGTATTTGTTTCCTTCCTGAATGAGAGATTCCAAAGCATCTGTAACGAGTCCTTTTGTGCCATGACTGCCATCATCTGTCATCATGACAAGCTTGTCGCTGACAGCATTGAAATCATCCTCTAAAATTACTAAATCTTTATTTCGGAAGCCAACGATTGAGTGAACCTCACAGCCTTGTGCATGTAATTTTTTAGCAATTGGATAGGCAATGGCACATCCGACACCGCCGCCAACAACGGCAACTTTCTTCAATCCTTCGGTGTGGCTTGGTACTCCTAACGGTCCTACAAAGTCATTTAGACATTCGCCTTCTTTCAATGAATCAAGTTCCATTGTTCCGGCACCTACAATCTGGTAAATGATTGTAACAGTTCCGGCTGTGCGGTCAAAGTCAGCGATTGTTAAAGGAATTCGCTCGCTGTCTTCCTTTGCACGAAAAATAATAAATTGTCCCGGTTCCGCTTTTTTTGCAATCAAAGGCGCATCAATTACCATTTTTGAAACGGTTGGATTTAGGGATTCTTTACTTATAATCTTAAACATAATTTCCTCCATTCCTTCTTAAACATATCCTCTTTATTTTATGGGAAAGTGCAAATTTTTAACATACTTGCCAAAGTGCAAGCTTGTGAGGAACCGACTACTGTCAATTCCCTTTTTGGGCAAAAAAACGGAGACCACCACAGCTACCATCCGGCGTCGCAACAGTCCCCATTTAGTTCTCTTACATGAATACGTTACAATTAAAAGTCAATTTCTGTATCATAAAAGCAAGCTTTTAATAGCTTTTCCATTTCATCCTGAGTTGGAATTCTTGGATTGGAACCAGTACAAGCGTCACCAATTGCAAGTTCTGCAACCTGTGGCAGTTTATCCATAAATTCTTTCTCGTCTATCATACCATCTTCATAGTCTTTAATGCAAGTAGGAATGTTAAGTTTTGCATTTAATTTCTTTATTTCAGAAATTAATGTTTCTACTAATTCCTTTGTTGTGTTTCCTGCAAATCCCATAAATTTGGCGATTTCAGCATACCGTTTCGCTGCTTCTTCGTTTTTGGCATTATATTTGATAACTTTTGGTAAATACATTGCATTGGCACAGCCATGTACAATATGACCGCCGGAATAAGCTGCTCCGGTTTTGTGAGCCATGGAGTGTACA
>CATZVV010000017.1 GCA_958425285.1 uncultured Lachnoclostridium sp.
TGCATCAGAGCGCTCAGATACATATGTTGTTTCAGCAGAGGATATAAGAGAGAGTATGGAGTATATTAGTAATTATTCTATGTATGCCTTTGAAGAGGAATTACGGCAGGGATTTATTACGATTCAGGGAGGACACCGTGTTGGAATTGCCGGAAAAGCGGTGATGCAAGGCTGTCAGGTTCAAAATATTAGACATGTTTCATTTATTCATATCCGTCTTTCACATCAGGTAAAGGGCTGCGCAAATTCTGTGATTTCGTATATTACCCATGAGGACAAGGTGTATCATACTTTAATTATTTCACCTCCTAAGTGTGGTAAGACTACGCTGCTGCGGGATATTATTCGTCAGCTTTCAAACGGCGGAAATGTTAGAAAGGGAAAAAATGTTGGCGTTGTCGATGAAAGGTCGGAGCTGGGGGCTTGTTATTTAGGAGTGCCTCAAAACGATCTTGGAATTCGGACTGATGTTCTGGATTGCTGTCCAAAGGCAGAAGGGATGATGATGATGATTCGTTCTATGGCACCAGAGGTAATTGCTGTGGATGAAATCGGTTCGAAAGAAGATATGGAAGCAGTGGATTATGCAATGAACTGCGGATGTGTATTAATTGCCACTGTACATGGGGAAACAATGGAGGATATTCGCCAAAAGCCAATCTTAGGTGAGTTGGTTCGGGCGAGAGCCTTTTGCCGGTATATTGTATTGACAAATGATGGCGGTGTAGGCACAGTGAAAGAAATCTTTGATGAAAGAGGAAGCCTTTTATATGGAGGAAGCCGGACATGTTAAAAGTGATTGGAATCATACTGATTTTAGCAGGCTGTTCTGCAATGGGAATTTATTATGCTTATCTTGTGAACGAGAGATACGCAAACAGTGAGAGAGTGAAAAAGGCCCTGATTTGTTTGCGAGGGGAAATACGGTTTGGACATACACCTCTCCCGGAAGCGCTTGAATCGGTAGCAAATCATTCGAATGGAATCATAAAAAGATTTTTTTGGGGAACGGCAGCAGAGTTGAAAAAGGGAACAGCCAGACCTTTTGTACAAATATGGGAAGAACAGGTGGCTCATTGCTTTGCTGGAAATAGTTTACATAGCGAAATTATAACGGAAATGAAAGAACTGGGACAAACACTGGGTTTTTTGGATCGGGAAATGCAGGTAAATACGTTGAACCTGTATTTAGAACGTGTTGAAGTGCTTTTGGAACGGCAGAATCGTGAAAAAAGGGAAAAAATCCGTTTATATCAATTACTGGGAGTTATGGGAGGAGTTTTTTTAACAATTCTCATAATTTAGCGGCAAGAAAGGAAAAAACAATGGAAATTGAAATCATATTTAAAATTGCATTGGTTGGAATATTGGTTGCGCTATTGAATCAGATTTTAAAGCAGACAGGAAGAGATGAACAGGCATTTTTTGTAAATATTGCCGGGCTGATTTTAGTTCTCTTTTGGGTGATACCTTACATTGCTGAGTTGTTTGAAATCATTGAGGATTTATTTCATATATAAAGAATGGGGGCGAGAGGATTGGTTAAAATTGCTTTGATTGGTCTTACCTGTATGTTTCTTTGTGTAACATTAGGGGGAATAAAACGGGAATATGCCATTTTTGTCGCAGTCGCCGGCTGTTTTCTGATTTTTTATCTGGGAATTTCACAGATGGAGTTTATTACAAAAACAATGTATGAATTGCAGTCAGTAATCGGCATAAATGGGACATACATTAGTATCTTACTAAAAATGGTAGGAATTGCATATTTAGCGGAATTTGCATCAAGCTTATGCAAGGATGCAGGGCAGGGAGCAATAGCAGGGCAAATTGATTTTGTAGGGAAGATTACAATGATTGTAATTAGCCTTCCAATTCTCGAATCACTGCTACGGACCTTGGGGGAATTTTTACCATGAAAAAAATAAGCGTTTTACTTTCTGTGCTATTTGCTTTTTTGATTTTCTCTGTTCCGGTCCGGGCAGAAACTTTGACAAATGATATAGAAATTCAGAAAATACAGGAGGCATTTGAGGATGCTACGGGAGGAGAGGTAACTTTTTCTTTATCTGAATATTTGGACAAAGTCCAGGCTGGTGAGGAGAGCTTTTCCTTCCGTACGCTTTTTCAAGAAGTAATTCACTTGTTTCAGGAGCAATGGGAGGCACAATCCGGCCAGTTGATCCGGCTATTTCTACTGGGAATTCTAGCAGGAATTTTTACGAACTTTTCGGAAGCGTTAGGAAGAAAAGAACTAGGTGAAACAGGGTTCTTTGTCGTATATCTTTTATTATTTACAACAATTACGACAGGATTTTTTGATATTATGCAAGTTGCCAATGAAACTTTAGAAAATTTGCTTGTTTTTATGAAAGTACTCGTTCCGTCCTTTGCTGTTACAGTTGCAGCAGGAGCTCAAACAGCTACTGCAACTGGATTTTATGAAATGGCAATGATAGGCATGACCTTTGTGGAAATCATTTTAGTGCATATTCTTATTCCGGTGGTTAACATTTACTTTCTGCTTTCCTTGGCAAATCAGCTGACAAGAGAAGGCCGATTTTCGAAAATGGCTGAACTAATTCATTCTTTCTTACGGTGGACGGTAAAGGCGCTGTTTGGTGTTGTTGTTGGTTTTCAAGGAATTCAAATGCTAATCTTGCCCGTGGCAGACAAAGTAAAGCAGAGTGCAGTTACAAAGACAGTTTCTAGTCTTCCGGGAGTCGGTAATACGTTTGGTTCCGTTGCAGAAACAGTACTTGGAACAACTTCACTCATAAAAAGTGTTGCAGGAGTGGGAGGCGTCATCGGGATTTGTGTGATTTGTGCAATTCCCTTGTTGAAAATTTTGATTTTTGTACTTACATATAAAGTGAGTGCAGCATTTATACAGCCGGTATCAGATCGGAGAATTGTAAAATCAATGAATGCAGTGGCGGAGAGCAGTAAGATTTTGTTTTCAATCGTAGCTGTCAGCGGAATGTTGTTTCTTTGCTCCATTGCAATTGTCCTAGGGGCAACGAATCGGTAAGAGAGGAAAGTGTGAAAACTTTTTAATCTTTCACTCAGCAAGCTTGTGTCTGTGCGTTGCTTGGCAATAAACTTGTTATGAAAAAAAAGCAGCGCAGAAATGAGGAAAATATGGATCATATTCTGTCTTTAGTACGGAACATTACACTTTTTCTTTTGTTTGGAAATCTTTTGGCTAATCTGTTTAATGGAAGCAGTTACCGTAAATATTTTAATTATGTAATTGGATTGATTGTTCTTGTTTTGGCAGCTATGCCAATCCTTACTTTCCTGACTGGCGAGAGTACGATGGAGAATTATTTGATACAGGCGGTATTGGAAGGAGAGAAAAGTGAGGCACAGGCAGAAATACATCTGGCGGGTGAAGAAACGAAGGAAAAAATCCGTGATGAATATATACGTCAAATTCGTGAACTGGTAAGTCTTTCGTGTGGATTTCCCGCTGAGGAGTGTGACGTAGAACTTGAGTTAGCAGATTTGGAAAATGCATTTTTTCAAATTGAGAGAATTCGGGTTTATTGTCCTGACGTTCCAATAAGAGTGGCAGCTAAAATTCGGGATTTAAGTGTTCAGCTGGGGGTGCCGGAGGAACAAATAGAATTTCTTGTGAAAGAGTAAAGGCAAAAAGGAGGGACTATGAGAGAAATAAAATGGCAGGAAAAGATAAAGGAAATAGGACCTGTAAAACTTGGAATTGTTATTATTGCAGGAATTATGCTGATCTTATTGTCATGTGGAGACTTTTTTTCTACAGGAAAGAATGAAAAAGACACGAAAGTAGTGACAGAATCTGCTTCAACTGCCAATGAGGATTGTTATCGGGAGAAAATGGAACAACAGGTTGTAGCGCTGATACAAAAGGTAGAGGGAGTTGGAAAAGCAGAGGTTATGATTACGCTATCCGCATCTAAGGAGAAGGTGGCATTGAAAGATAGTGAGACAGCGAGTGGAAAAAGTCAGGAGGAGACAGTTATTGTGGAGGACAGTGAACGAAATGCATCACCCTATGTTGTACAGGAGAAGGAGCCGGTAGTAGAAGGAATATTGGTTGTATGTGAAGGAGGGGGGGATGATGCATTAAAACGGGAAATTATTCAAGCGGTTCAGGTATTATTTGATGTAGAGGCTCATAAAATTAAAGTAATGAAAATGCAATCGAATTAAGAATGGAGGAGCAAGGTGAAAAAGTTATTGCGAAAGAATCAAATTATTATTACGGCTCTCGTAATTATGGTGGCAGTTGCCGGCTATCTCAGTCTTGCGGGTGGCGAAGACAGTATTTTGACTGTCAACGATACATTTCCGGAAACTGAATTTGAGGAAACCATGACAGATATTTCCGATGAGGATATTAAAACGGCGCAAGAAGGGGAAGAGGAGGCAATGGCGGCATCCGGAGCTGCCGTGAAAGAAGAAAAAACAGAGACGGCCTCAAAAGAAAATGCAGGTGAGGCTGTGATGGTTGGAACAACTGTAGGAAGCAATTATTTTGAGTCTGCAAAGTTATCCAGAGAGCAGACGAGGGCAAAAAACAAAGAGACACTTTTAGAACTTGCCAATAGTACAAACGTAACAGAAAAACAAAAAGAAAAGGCGATGAATGAGATTGTTGATATGACAGCGGTAGCAGAGAAGGAAACAGCAACAGAAAATTTGCTTGCAGCAAAGGGTTTTGAAAGTGTAATTGTGAGTATCGTAGATGATAGTGTAGATGTTATTGTTGATGCAACAGACTTAACTGGTCAGCAAATTGCACAGATTGAAGATATTGTAAAGCGTAAGACGGAAGTATCTTCTGATAAAATTGTCATATCTCCTGTTGGCAAAAAGGAATAATTCTGATATAATATAGGTCAAAGTGTGAATATACATTGACCAGGAGGTACGTGAAATGGAAGAAAGAGATACGTTGAATGTTGGAAATGAAGGAATTGGTGAAGTACAGATTGCCAACGAAGTTGTTTCTACCATTGCAGGTATATCAGCTGCTGAAGTCGAGGGAATCGATTCTATGGCAGGAGGTTTTACAAATGAACTGGCAGGAAAATTTGGTGTAAAAAATTATTCTAAGGGTGTAAAAGTTGAAATTGACAGTGATACAGCTACAGTCGATATTGCAGTCAATATGAAATATGGATATAATATTCCAAAAACCTGCAAAATTGTTCAGGATAAAATAGCGAATGCAATTAATAATATGACAGGTCTTCGTGTGACAGAAGTGAACATTCGTATCGCGGGCGTGACACTTGAGCATGAATAAGACTGCTATTGTAGATAAGAAACAACCCTTTTTTAAGGGTTGTTTCATTGATGTATAAAGAACAGGAGAAATGATGACTAGAAGAGAAAGCAGAAAACATTTATTCCTTTTGTTATTTCAAAGAGATTTTTATGAAACAGAGGAATATGCGAATCAGATAGAAATATATTGTCAGGAACATGGTGTGCAGGATGGCAGGGATAAAGAGTATATTAAACTTCGGCTGGCATCTTTAGTGAGTCATCTTTCAGAGATCGACGATTTGATTGAAGAGAATGCAAAAGGCTGGAAGCTTGACCGGATTGCAAAGGCTGAGTTGTCTATTTTGCGTGTGGCTGTTTTTGAGGCTGTATTTGATGAAGGAATTCCGGTTGGAGTAGCGATAAATGAAGCAGTAGAATTAAGTAAAGAATATGGTGGGGATCATGCGCCGTCATTTGTTAATGGTATATTGGGGAAGATTGTAAATGAATAGTAAACAACCTATTGTTTCGGTATCACAAGTAAATCAGTATATTAAAAATATGTTTATAAGAGAATATGCACTGTCTGTTATATTTGTCAAAGGTGAAGTGTCAAACTGCAAATATCATAGTTCAGGACATATTTATTTTACCTTGAAAGATAAAACCTCCCAGATAACGTGCGTGATGTTTGCCGGACAAAGGGGAGGTCTTTCTTTTCGTATGGAAGATGGACAAGAAGTGATTATCGGTGGAAATATAAGTGTCTATGAGAGGGATGGAAAATACCAGCTGTATGCAAAGCAGATTGAACTTGCTGGTGATGGACAACTTTATGAAAAGTTTGAAGCACTCAAGAAGAAATTAGAGGCGCAGGGATTGTTCGATGATTCATGGAAGAAAAAAATACCTGTACATGCAACTAAGGTTGGAGTTGTAACGGCAAGCACAGGGGCTGCCATTCAGGATATAAGAAATATAGCCAAAAGGAGAAATCCGTATATTCAACTGATTCTTTATCCTGCGGTAGTGCAGGGAGCAGATGCGGCCCCGACGATTGTAAATGGTATAAGAACGTTAGATAGAATGGGGCTGGATATTATAATTGTTGGCCGGGGTGGAGGTTCTATTGAGGATTTATGGGCTTTTAATGAAGAGAGTGTTGCATGGGCAATTTTTGAATGTGAGACACCGGTAATTTCAGCAGTCGGCCATGAGACGGATATTACTATTGCAGATTTTGTCGCTGACATGCGGGCACCTACTCCTTCAGCGGCAGCAGAACTTGCAATTTTCGATGTGAATAATGTAGCTGCCGCATTATATGACATGCAAGATCGGTTGATTCGAAGAATGTCTGACAGAATAACAGCAGAGAGGGAGAAGGTATTTCAGATGAGGGCAAGGCTATCCCTTTTAAGTCCTCAAAATCAGATTTTGCAGAAAAGGCAGTTTTTACTTGATTCTGAGGAACGGCTTCAGATGCAAATGAGTCATTTGCTGCTACAGAGTAAAACGAGGTTTGAAGCAATGGCGGGCAAATTGGATGCGTTATCTCCACTTCATAAACTAAAAGTTGGGTTTGCTTATATTGAAAATACAGAAGGAAAGAAAATTAACAGTGTGGAAAACGTGGAAGCTGGAAATAATATAGTAGTAACACTTCATGACGGTGTACTTCATGCAAAAGTAGAAAACGTAAATAGAAAGGATACCATGGAATGGCTGAACAGGTAAAAAACGAAGAGTTGGAAAGTTTGGAAGAAATTATGGAAAAGTTGAGCTTGACAGTAGCAAAGTTAGAGTCCGAAAAATTAAGTTTGGAAGATTCTTTTGCGTGCTTCTCGGAAGGAATTCAGTTGGTAATGAAAGGAAATCAGGCGATTGATAAAGTAGAAAAAGAGATGAAGACATTAATTGCAGGGGAGGAAATGACCAGTGAATTTTACGAGTGAATTGGAAAAGCGTACAGCAGATGTAGAATCGGGCCTTTGTGTCTATCTTCCGAAAGAAACCGGATTTCAGTCAGAATTATGGGAGGCGATGAATTATAGTTTGCTAAGTGGGGGGAAGCGTCTTCGCCCGATTTTTATGTATGAAACGTATCGGCTTTTTGGAGGGAAAAAGGAAGCTTTAATCCGTCCGTTTATGGCAGCACTTGAGATGATTCATACGTATTCACTTGTTCATGATGATTTACCGGCAATGGATAATGACGATTATCGGAGAGGCCGCTTGACAACCCATAAAAAATATGGTGAAGATATGGGAATTCTGGCGGGGGATGGGTTGTTAAATTATGCATTTGAGACTGCGGCTCAAGCGTTTCTTTGTAAGGGTGAAGAACAAAGAGCGGGACAGGCATTGGCAGTTCTTGCAAAGAAAGCCGGCGGTTATGGAATGATTGGCGGACAGGTAGTAGATGTAAAATCCTGTGGACAGGCAATTGACAAAGAACTTCTTTTCTTTATTCATAAACATAAAACAGCGGCTTTAATTGAAGCGGCAATGATGATTGGAGCAATATTGGCCGGCGCGGATTGCAATGAGGTTGAAACAGTTGAAAAAATTGCCGGAAATGTCGGTGTTGCCTTTCAGATTCAAGATGATATACTGGACGTAGAGGGTGATGAAAAACTTATCGGAAAGCCACTGCACAGTGACGAGAAAAATGAAAAAACTACTTATGTTACATTAGTGGGCATAGAGAAAGCAAAGCAGGAAGTGGAACAATACTCCGAGGAGGCAGTTTGTCTGCTGGCAGGGTTAAAACGGCAGAGTGATTTTTTAGAATCCCTAATTCAGGCATTGATTCGCCGTGAGAAGTAGGCTGGTTATTGATTCTGCTTACAGAGGATTGTTCGGAAGTGAGGATACAGGTTGTGAAAAAAACATTACTGGATGAGATTATAAAGGAAAATGATATTAAGAGTATTCCCCCGTCTGCTTATAGGCGGCTGGCAAAGGATATCCGAAAGGAATTAGTGCATGGTATCAGCAAAACGGGAGGCCATCTGGCTTCTAATCTGGGCACAGTAGAGTTGACAATGGCACTCCATTTATATTTAGATTTTCCAAAAGATAAGTTGGTATGGGATGTGGGTCATCAGGCATATACACATAAGCTGCTGACAGGACGGAAAGATGTTTTTTGTTCTCTTCGTTCTTTTGGTGGAATCAGTGGTTTCCCAAAAGTAAGTGAAAATAAAGCAGATACATTTGATACCGGGCATAGTTCGACTTCCATTTCTGTAGCCATGGGTTTGGCAAAGGCAAGAGATATTATGGATACGGATGAAAAAGTTGTTGCTGTTATTGGTGATGGAGCCCTATCAGGGGGAATGGCCTTTGAGGCATTAAATAATATTGCCTCTATGGATACCCAGCTGATGATTATATTAAATGATAATAAGATGTCTATATCACCCAATGTTGGTGGAATGTCAAATTATTTGGGAAAGATTCGGACAAACCGTAAGTATAATAAAATGAAGGATGAGATGGAGAAAGCTCTTGAAAAAATTCCGAATATGGGTACGAGGATTGCAGAGAAGCTGAAGCGTTCGAAAGACTCCATTAAGCGTCTTTTTATTCCCGGTATGCTTTTTGAGGATATGGGGATTACTTACATTGGTCCGGTAGACGGTCATAATATTGATGAACTGTTAACGGCATTCCATTCAGCGGAGGCAAAGGGTGAGCCGGTTCTGGTTCATGTGATTACCAAAAAAGGAAAGGGGTATTCAATTGCAGAATCAAATCCTTCTGCTTTTCATGGTGTTGATGCATTTAATATCAAAACAGGAGAACCATTGGAGAAGGGAAAAGGGCTGACTTATACAGAGATTTTTGGTAAGTGGATGTGTCAGGCGGGGAAAAAACGTACGGATGTCGTTGGGGTATGTGCAGCAATGCCTCATGGAACCGGTTTGGATTCGTTTGCCAAAGAGCATCCGGAACGTTTTTTTGATGTTGGTATTGCAGAAGAGCATGCAGTAACATTTGCTGCAGGGCTTGCTGCAGGAGGGATGAAGCCGGTAGTCTGTCTTTACTCTACTTTTTTGCAGCGGGCATATGATCAGATTCTTCATGATGTCTGCTTGGATTCCCTTCCGGTTATATTTGCAGTGGATAGGAGTGGTCTGGTAGGAAAAGATGGAGAAACTCATCAGGGAATTTATGATGTGGCTTTTTTAAGTTCTATTCCAAATTTAACAATTCTTTCTCCCATGGATGGGCAAGAGTTGGAAGCAGCCTTGGATTTTTCTCTTGATTTTAATAGTCCTATTGTGATACGTTATCCAAGGGGAGTTGCATATACAAGTCCATTTCAAGAATGCAGAGAAATTGTACATGGAAAAGCAGAAGTGTTGATTCAGGAAAAGGAAATTTTGCTGATTGGTGTTGGAAGTATGGTGCGGACTGCTATACATGTGTATGAGAAGCTGAAGAAAAAAAACAGACATGCTTCAGTTGTGAATGCAAGATTTATAAAACCATTTGATAAAGCGTGTATTCGAGATATGTGTCAGGAACATAGAATTGTTGTAATCATTGAAGAAAATGCAGAGACAGGCTGTTTTGGACAACAGGTTCAAGCGTTTATAAAGACTGAAATTAGAAAGCCGGTTACTTGTATTTCCATTCATCTTCCGGATCGATTTATTGAACATGGTACTCCAAAGGAACTGCGCGAGAAGTATGGCTTGGATTCAGATACAATTGTAAAGAAGATTTTGGAGGCATAAATGGAAAAGAAAAAGAAAGAACGGTTGGATGTATTACTTGTAAAAAGAGGACTCGCACCATCCAGAGAGAAGGCAAAAGCGATTATTATGACTGGTAATGTTTTTGTTGATGAACAGCGCGAGGATAAAGCAGGCCAGACATTTCCAGATACAGCGCATATTGAGGTAAAAGGAAGACAGCAGAAGTATGTGAGTCGTGGTGGTTATAAATTGGAGCGTGCCATGGAACGTTTTCCCATTGATTTGACGGGGAAGGTTTGTATGGATGTTGGTTCTTCAACTGGCGGTTTCACTGATTGCATGTTGCAAAATGGTGCAGATCGGGTGTTTGCGATTGATGTCGGAACGAACCAACTTGCATGGAAACTTCGCCAGGATGAAAGAGTTATTTCAATGGAAAGAACTAATATCCGTTATGTGACACCAGAAGATATAAATGAAAAAGTGCAGTTTGTTTCAATTGATGTTGCTTTTATTTCATTGACAAAAGTTTTGGCACCGGTAAAAGAATTGATGGATGAAGGTGCATATATGGTATGCCTGATTAAGCCACAGTTTGAGGCTGGTCGAGAAAAAGTTGGGAAAAAAGGTGTTGTTAGGGAAAAAAGTACACATTATGAAGTTATTCATACAATTATACAGTTTGCAAAAGAGTTGCAGTTTTCCGTACTTGGTTTTGAGCATTCACCGATAAGGGGACCCGAGGGAAACATTGAGTACCTGCTATTTTTGAAAAAGCCGGTAGGAGAGGAATCCGTCCAGGAGTTATTAACGGAAGAACAAATAACTGTAATTGTAGAGCAGGCCCACAATACACTATAACTTAGTATAAATGGAGCTAGGTTGGAAAAATTTTTAACGCTCCGGAATGGAGAATCGTATGAATCGGTTTTGTATTGTAGCAAATACGGAAAAAGATGTTGGGTATGAAGTGGCAAAAAAGATTAAGAGTTATCTGGAGTTAAAAGGAAAGCAAGTTAGGATTGTCAGTAACGCAGATGTAATTTGCAAAGAGGATGGTATACATGCGGCAATTGTTTTAGGAGGAGATGGTACGATGATACAGGCTTCCAAGACTCTTGCCAGATTTCAGATTCCGTTGCTTGGTGTAAATCTTGGAACGCTTGGATTCCTGACAGAAATTGAAAAAAATAATATGATTACCGTTATTGATGAGGTGCTGGCGGGGGATTTTTATATCCAAAAAAGAATTGCCTTGACGGGACAAGCAGTAATACAAGGTAAAGAACGGGCAATTGGCTTAGCAATGAATGATTTTATTATTGGGAAAAGAGGATTTGGGCGTATTATTACTATGAGTGTTTTTGTAAATGATGAGTTAGTAGATACATACGTTGCAGACGGAATTCTTATTGCTACACCGACTGGGTCAACAGCATATAATATGTCTGCAGGAGGACCGATTCTTTCACCTGAGATGGAGGCACTGATTATTACTCCAATTTGTCCTCATGCACTGAATAAACGGAGTATCGTAGTTGCTGCCGGAGACCGGATACGTGTTCAGGTTGAACAGACCCGTAGCGATATGAAAGATTTGGCAACCATTAGTGGAGATGGGCAACTCTTGTCAGATGCCTCTACTGGTGATACAATAGAGGTCTGTATGGCAGAAGATCGTATTATGATTATGAAAGTAAGCGAGACTGGATTTTTTGAGCGCATGCGTCGAAAGTTAATTCGTTATTAGGGGTGATTATTTGAAAGGCAGCAGACAGAATAAGATTATTGAGTTGATTCATCAATATGAAATAGAGACACAGGAGGAATTAGGAAACCGGCTTTATAATGCTGGTTTTCAAGTGACTCAAGCAACTATATCCAGAGATATTAGGGAATTGTGTCTAACAAAAGTTCCGGCTAGTGGTGGAAAGCAGAAGTATGCAATTTTATCGGGAGCGGAGAATGGATTATCGGAACGCTTTGCTAGAGTTTTACAAGATGGTATGATATCTATGGACAAAGCAGATAATCTTTTAGTGATTAAAACAGTGAGTGGGATGGCGATGGCAGTTGCGGCTGCGATTGATTCGATTGGAATTGAGGAGATTGTTGGTTCGATTGCAGGCGATGACACTGTCATGTGTGCGATACGGTCTGCTGAATTGGTAGATGCAGTAATGAACCGGCTTCAAAATAAAATTTAATTAGAAATGCGGCTTTCGCATAAAAGGAGGAAATATGTCAGGACATTCTAAATTTTCAAACATTAAGCACAAAAAGGAAAAGAATGATGCCCAAAAGGGAAAAATTTTTACGGTTATCGGCCGTGAAATTGCAGTAGCAGTAAAAGAAGGCGGTCCCGATCCGGACAGTAATGCCAAGCTGCGTGATGTAATTGCAAAAGCAAAGTCAAATAACATGCCAAATGATACAATTGATCGAGGAATCAAAAAGGCCGCCGGAAATATTGATGCGGTAAATTATGAAACCGTTACATACGAGGGATATGGTCCGAATGGTTCTGCGATTATTGTTGTTGGTTTGACAGATAATAAAAACCGTACTGCTTCGAATGTAAGAAATGCTTTTACCAAAGGTGGTGGAAGTGTTGGGACTCAGGGTTGCGTATCTTATATGTTTGATGAAAAAGGACAAATTATCATTGATAAAGAAGAGTATGACGGGGAAGCAGATGATTTGATGATGCTTGCTTTAGATGCAGGAGCGGAGGATTTTGCGGAAGAGGATGACAGTTTTGAAATTGTAACATCCCTGGATGATTTTAGTGCAGTAAGAGAAACTTTGGAAAAGGAAGGTATCTCAATGGCGCAGGCAGAAGTAACAATGATTCCGCAAACTTATGTGACTTTAACAGCAGAAGAAGATTTGAAAAATTTCCAAAAGACAATGGATTTATTAGATGAAGATGATGACGTAAGAGAAGTGTACCACAATGTAGAGGAATAATTGAAAAAGAAGTTCAATCAATTTGAGGCGGGTAACGCTTTGCGTTAAAGTCTGTCACTGATTGAACTTCTTTTTCTATAACTTTAGTTTCCTGATTTTACCTCTTTCCATTTTTCATTATACATAGCATCTGCCTCCGTTCCAAGGTACTTGAAGGTTTCGCAATTTTTTAACATATTATCATCTGGGAATACAACAGAGCTGTTACGAAGAGCTTCGTCTTTAATTAATTCCCGGCCTGCTGTGTTTGGAATGGAATACGTAATATATTCAAAATTCTTCAGCGAAATATCGGGGCGGCAAATAAAATCAATAAACTTTTCTGCATTTTCTTTGTTTTTTGCTGATTTTGGAATTACCCAAGAATCAATCCAAAGATTTGAACCTTCTTTTGGTATTACGTATTCTAAATCCGGATTTTTTTCTTTGGTGTAAAGTGCTTCGCCGGAATAAATAACACCGATAGCAGCTTCCCCGCCAATCATTTTATCGCGTACTTCATCTACCACATATGCTTGAACAAGTCCCATGTCACGTTGCTTGATAAGAAGGTTTTTGGCCTCTTCCAATTCTGCCTCATTTGTTGAGTTAAGGGAATAACCAAGATATTTTAAAGCGATTCCGAGGGCATCCCGTACACTGTTTTGCATTAAGATGTTATCTTTGTATTTTTCATCCCAAAGAACAGACCAGCTGTCAATTGGTTCAGAAACCATTTTCTTATTATACAAAATGCCGACAGTACCCCAAAGGTAAGGAACGGAATATTTATTTTCCGGATCAAACTCTTTTGATTGTTCTAAATACGTATCACCTATATTTTTTAGGTTCGGTATATTATCAAAGTTGATTTCCTGTAACAAATCTTCTTGAATCATGCGCTGAATCATATAATCGGAGGGGCAGATAACATCGTAGCTGCCAGCGCCTTTTGCAACCTTTGGGTACATGATTTCATTTGTCTGGTATTCTTCATACACTACGTGAATACCGGTTTCTTTCTCAAATAAGTCGATTATCTCAGGGTCGATATACTCACCCCAGTTATATACATATAATTCATTTTCGTTTTGGCTGCCGCAGCCGGCAGGGAGGGTAAGTGAGAAAATTAGTAATAAGGCAATAAAAAATTTTCTTTTCATATTGTGTTATTTATCCTTTCTTTCATTTAAATTGATTGTTTTTGGGTTCTTTTTCCGGTTAATGATAATGAGAAGAACAAGAACGGAAACAAACATAAGCGTAGATAATGGATATATTTCCGGCTTAATACCTTTTCTTACTTCAGAATAAATTTTGGTTGAGAGGGTATCAATACCGGGACCTTTTGTAAAATGTGTGATGACAAAATCATCTAGTGACATTGTGAAGGAAAGTAGGAAGCCGGTTAATATTCCGGGCATAATGTCCGGTAAAATAACTTTGAAAAATGCGTATAAAGGTGTTGCGCCTAAATCAAGTGCAGTTTCATAGGTATGCTGGTTCATCTGATAGAGCTTTGGCATTACACTTAACACTACGTATGGAATGTTAAAGGTGATATGTGCTAATAAGACACTGCTAAAGCCAAATGTAAACTGAATTGCGATAAAGAGAAGCATAAAAGCAATTCCGGTTACAATATCTGCATTTAGCATGGGGATGTTCGTAATGCCAAGTAAAATCATACGAGGCAGTCGTTTCATCCGATTCATGGCTATACTTGCCCCTGTTCCAATGATTGTTGCAATGAGAGCGGAGAGAAAAGCAATGATTAATGTTGTATAGAGTACCTCCATCATGTTACTATCTTGAAAAAGGGACTGGTACCAGTTGAGAGAAAATCCTTCCCATTTGGCGCGTGACTTTGACTGGTTAAAGGAGAGTACAATCAAAGTCAGAATTGGTGCGTAGAGAAAAATCAATATAATCCAAAGATATATCTTTTTGGTTATATTTATCATCTTTTTCATATATTCAATGCCCCCTCACCGTTTTTATCATATTTGGACATTAAAGCCATACTTAGAATAATAAAAATCATCAATACGAGAGAAAGACCAGAGCCTAAGTTCCAGTTATATGCAGACATAAATTCCTGTTCAATAACATTCCCAATAAGCAGTATTTTGCTTCCTCCAAGTAAGTCAGAGATGACAAAGGTTGTAAGAGCGGGTACAAAAACCATTGTAATACCACTTATTATACCAGGGATAGAAAGTGGCAATGTGATTTTTACAAAAGTTTGAAAGCCATTTGCACCTAAGTCGCGTGCAGCATTTAATGTATCCTGATTAATCTTGATCAGTGTATTATAAATTGGTAATATCATAAATGGAAGAAAGTTATAAACCATGCCAAGCACAATTGCACCTGATGTATTTATCATATTTAATTCCGGCAAATGCAGAGCAGATAAAAGAGTATTTATGACTCCGTTTTTTTCTAAAAGGGTCTGCC
>CATZVV010000018.1 GCA_958425285.1 uncultured Lachnoclostridium sp.
GCCGGTTCCGACAGGTGCTACCGTTGTATGTATACATTTATTTCTGTTTTTGTGCTTCTCACTGCTTGCATTTATAAAGCGAAGATGGTAACATATTCTATATATGTAATAGGAGCCTGTGACGGCTCATTGGAAAGGAGATTCTACAATGCTAGAACAGTTAAAAAAAGAAGTATATGATGCAAATATGGAGTTAGTGGAAAAAGGTATGGTTATTTACACTTGGGGAAATGTAAGTGGAATTGACCGTGAAAAAAATTTAGTCGTTATAAAACCGAGTGGAGTTGATTATGACAAACTTTCACCGGAGGATATGGTAGTTGTTGATTTTGACTTAAATGTAGTAGAAGGTAAATATCGTCCGTCTTCTGATACTTCTACACATGTAGAATTATATAAGGTATATCCGGAACTTGCCGGAGTTGTACATACACATTCGACATGGGCAGTTTCTTTTGCACAGGCCGGAATTGCAATCCCTGCACTTGGTACAACACATGCAGATTATTTTTATGGTGAAATTCCATGCACACGTGATTTGACAGTAGAAGAAATTAATGAAAACTATGAGAAAAATACAGGAAAAGTAATTATTGAAACGATTGGGGATAAAGACCCGATGGAAGTGCCTGGTATTGTAGTAAAAAATCACGGTCCATTTGCATGGGGAACTTCACCGGCAAATGCTGTTTATAATTCTGTTGTTATGGATAAAGTGGCAGAAATGGCACATCATACATTGATGCTGAACCCACAGGTGGCAGGTGCCCCACAGTATCTTTTGGACAAACATTATTTTAGAAAGCATGGTGCAAATGCATACTATGGACAGACAGGCATTTGATGAAGCATGTGAGAAAATAATTTATAAAGAACGTGATATAGACGGCATTGGAACTCTTGGTGAAAAGACGCTCCATGCCGTCTTAAAACATTACATGGAACCGGAGGTTGCAAGGCACGAACAAAAGGTGGGAAGTTTTGTGGCAGACATTTTAAATGAGCAGGGAATTATTGAGATTCAGACTGCCAATTTTAATGTGATGAGACGCAAATTAGATGCTTTCCTGCCGGAGTACCCTGTGACGATTGTATACCCTATTCCTGCCACAAAATGGCTTGCATGGATTGACGAGGAAACCGGGGAAGTTACCAAAAAACGAAAGTCCCCAAAACAAGGTACTCCATATCAGGCATTTCGGGAATTGTACAAAATAAAGCCATATCTGACACACCCGAATCTGCGGATTCAGCTTCTGCTTATTGACGTAGAGGAATCCCGATTATTAAACGGCTGGAGTGCAGACCGAAAAAAGGGTTCTGTACGTTTTGACCGTATTCCGGTCGGACTGGTGGAAGAACTTGTTTTAGAGCAGCCCAAGGATTACGTGGCGATGCTTCCCATCGAATTGGGGGATGTTTTTACGGTAAAAGATTATGCCAGAGTGACGAAGCTGCCGAAAGGGCAGGCGGGAACAGCACTTAATGTTTTGTATTCAATCGGTGTGGTGGAACGGATTGGAAAACAGGGAAATGCTTATGTTTACGGAATTGTGTAATGGGAAACCATAGGTGCTTCCAACCTTACATTGGTTGGAAGCGACCGTTCAGTCCCTTTTTCTTTAATAGCTTTTTATAAGAAGTGTATTTCTTCTTCGGTAATTTGACAGTAGCTTTTTTTGGGATTCCTTTAAACGCATTTTTGCCAATATTTTTAACAGATAGTTTTGCTGATTTAATGACAATTGTTTTTAATTTTTTACACCCATAAAATGCCTGGCTGCCGATTTTGCTTATGTTAGAAGGAATGGTCACTTTTTTTAGTTTCTTTTGTCCACGAAAAGCCTTTGTATCAATAGAGGTGACTTTATATTGCATACCATCAATCTCAACAGTATTTGGAATGGATACCGATTTTACTGCTTTCGGTGGTTTGACATAGGAAACAGAAGAATTCTGTGAATCCGATTTTGTTACTTTATAGATTGCCTTTGTCTTTGTATCTGTTATCTTTGCACCCTTTGTATATTGTTTTGTGGAAACTTGTGTATCCGGAGTGATGACCGGACTCTGTGTAGGAGACGGAATATCAGTATGTGGGGCTTCGGTAGGTTTTTGTGTAGGAGATACATCCGGAGCCGCAGTTGGTTCCGGGGAATCCGAAATATCCGGAGCCGCGGTAATGTCAGGAGACGGGGTTTCAAGCGGAGCCTCGGATACGGTTACCTCCGGTGGAGTTTCTGTTGTGTCAGGGTCTTCTCCTTCTGCCAATGTATCAAATCCAAGGTGGATTTCCTCTCCTTGAAATTTCTTTCCATAATAATCAATATAACCTTTGACGCCAATTCCGTACATATGTTCTGAAAACAGATTCTCTAACGTATATTGTGTCTGTCCGGCTGGAACTTCAATCGTGTAGGCAGGTGTATCAATTGGGTCGACTGTTAAAATGTATCCATTGACGCCGGTGCAGGCATCCCATTGAATTGTCATAGAGGACGCACTTATATCGTGTGCATCGATTCCGGTTATGTATCGTGGAACAACTGCCAAAATGCATGCCGGAGAATCCAGAGAGTAGCTGTTGTCTGAATTCGTTATGGTGCATGTAAGATAATACAATCCGGTATCCCATCCGTCACGGATATATAATTCATTTACCGGCACATCAACTGTGCCATGTTCGGAACCGGTGTCAATGGATGTTTCGCCAGAAATCTTTTGCCGTGCTCCGGTAACGGTATCAACCTGATACCATGTATAGGTCAGGTCATTTGTTGTTCCGGAAGGTATGTCCGCCTGTACGGAAATTACTTCGCCCGAAAAAATCTGACTCGTCCGGGGCATACTGTACTTGAGGTAAAATGGTGCTTCTTTCAGCTGTATTCCAGCTTCGTATTCAATGGAATCCGTGAAAAGGTTTTGCACATTTTTGCCGGTATCCTTATAAAATAATCCCTTTCCATCTGCCAGTATGTTGGCAATCGTACCTCCGTCCGATGTTGTTTGAATCTTTTGAAAACTGCCCTGCGTAAGCTCACTTCCGACACCTCGGATGATAAGAGTGCCAGCTGTTATATCGGAGTCGCTGCTTTCGCGTATATCCATTACATCTACTGTACCGGAGATGGTTCCTTTCGCCTGTTCAGAAAGGACAAACTCGAGAGAGGCCGTCAGGGAATCAGCGGTCATTTGTGAGGCAGTTGCTGTGAAAGAAGTACTAGTGATATTTTTGCAGGTAAGATTTGTTTCGGAATTTAAGTAGGCAGATTCCGTGGTGACATTTCCGGTGCTTGTTACATTTGAACTATTTGCAGTAAAAGAAGTACACTGAATATCGCTGCAGTTCCATACAGCATTTGAAACGGTAATACCAGAGGCTGCGGTAACATCGCCCGTTACTGTGGAACCGGAATTTTCTGTTGTGCCGGATATGCTCAGTGAATTGCAATTGATTGCTCCACTAATCCGGTTTGTATCATGATGGAGACTTAAATAACGGCATCCTGTAATCTGCGTCGTTTCGACTTCAATGTCAAAATAAAGTTCTGCCAAACCGTCTTTATTATATATGCCATTTGTGGAAGTTAATTTGTAATCGCTGCCTTCGAAACGGCAATTACCACCATTGATTTGAATCTGGTTTACAGTCAGGTTGTTCTTCAAAAGGATTTTTGCTCCATCCGGGCAGATGATATGCATGTTCCGGTCGGAAAAATTACCATAAATTCCATTTTCTGCCAGAGAAGCATCTTGTAGTTTACATTCGGAATAATGTGCCAGAAAGTCCTCATCTGAGGCGTATTCACCAATGATAAAAGAAGAATTATAGAACCATATATCACCGGAGCGCATTTGCCGGCCGACACATATTTTAGGAGATTCTCCGGTCACTGTAAATGTTCCTTCTTCAGCTCCCGGCAAAATGCCGGAACTGCCGGCAAGATTCGGCTGGTATATGCCATAATCCTCCACTATTATTTTATAACTGGTACCGGTCTTTAGCGTGCAGACACCTGCATTCTTGATAACGCTCTCCTGTCTGTAATCATTTGTATAAGCAGTGAAAGAAATCGTTCCGGAAAACGTAGCGGTTACTTCCGTTCCGGACGGCAATGTCTTGCCGGAGGATGGAGTGTCTGTGGTGCCGGCAACAGCTTTTTTGACAGTTGTAATAGATGTGCCGGTGAGTATAAGTGAAAATATAAGTACAAAAATAAAAAAACGTTTCATAAGAAGCCCCCTTGGTTGAATACATATAGTGACGTGTTATATTATTAATTTTATTGTAACTTGTTTTTTATATATTTTCAAGATAATAAAAAAGTTGCAAATTATCTATTGATACCGGATGGAATAGCAACATGCAGTGATATTTTTCCCGTTCGATATAATATGTATAGGTTTCCCAGTAGTGTCCTACAATTGTCTCCACATTTTTCATTCCGAAACCATGGTGTAAAGTTTCTGTGTTTTCTTCCGCACCAAACAACCGGGCAGGGAGTGAATGCTGTTAGTTTCCATGGCTAAAAAGAAAAGAAGTAATTCTAATTTTTTATGATATATTGGTTGCTGTAATTGTCCCGGCAGCAGCAGGAACATCTGCCGGATCGTAAGTTGGACAAAGCCCAGTTAGTCAGGTTTTCAACTTGTTAGTATATTAATGAAGGTCACCACATCATCTTAAAAGGTGCCACGGGCTCCGGTAAGACATATATTGCATGTGCCATTGGTAATGTAGCCTGTTGTAAGTTCAAAACTGTGCGATATATCAGAATGCCTGAACTACTCAACGAATTATCACTTTCAAAATTAGCTGGCACTTATCGTAAGGTAATCAATACTTACTGTAAAGCAGAGCTTCTTATCATCGATGAGTGGTTGATTCGAAAGCTTTCAACATAGGAAAGATATGACCTTCTTGAAATCGTCGAAAATAAAGGTTTCATGATTCTTTGAAGGAAAAGTATCAATGAGACGACGTTATGGATTAAGAATAATAATAAAATAATCAAAAGTTTCTTTAATTTACATTTAATCATAGTTTCTTCCCATACGTAAAATTATTAAGAACAAGATAATCATTTGCTTTTCAATTAAATTCAGTTAGTCTTATAAAAAACCATAATAAACTTTTGCGCCATCCATTGGGGCTCCAGCCCATCCACATTTTATGTAGGATGTACTATTTGATACTTTTCCATATCCCCATACTCTTGATGAAGTAGCCACTGTGTTTCCGCATCTTAATAACCTAACACTGCAATAATGCAACGATTTAGACGTAACATACCCTGCCGCTTTCGATTGATTAGTTTTAGAGTTATATACAACCCAACAATCAGAAGCAGATACTCGGGAATCCATTGCTGATATACTGGAGGACGTACCAATAACCGTAATTATCAACGCCAGCACTGCTAATTTAATCTTTATTTTCATCCACCCATCCCCTTTATGTTCAATTAAGAAAAATGCAATAATTATCCTGTCCTGATGTTGTATATAATATCAATAATATTAATTTTGCTAATTGCATTTTTGCACAATATAATTTATAAGATAATTTAATGTATAAAATATAAAAATAATAAAAACTTATCCTTTCGTAAAATCAATTAATTCCCGCATTCTATATGTTTTACAAGAATAATCTATTCAGCATGGGTTGTTCAATGTTTTGCATTGATACAGGCTTTATTAAAACAGTAAATCTGTTAAAATGCAGGAAGTTTCAAAATGTTGAACTGTAATCAGAGCGTTTGCTAAGTCTGGATGTTAGTAAAAACAAGAAAATAAAAAATGATTTTTATTCAAAACAGAATAATTTTTACATCCATTTATGACAGTGGTCCGCTCTCGGTTAAGATAAGGTTGACGCACGGATTCGCACAGAACAGGGTATCGAATTTAAACTATTCAAAAAACATCATCCAGAGCAATTGAAACTGGTAAAGGATTATTCATCAAAAGATAATATATAAATATAATGCCCTTAACATCATAAAAAATCAATCAGATAAAAAGAGGAGGTGGGTTACCCTCTAAAAGAACGACGAAGTCGTTCTTCGCTCCGCAAAACGAGAAATTTTCTATACGATAAAAATCTGAAAGGGGGAAACATTGTGTTAAGTGAAGAACAATATGAACGTATTTGCCAGATGCTTGAAGACCGCACAGCGATTTCGATTACAGAGTTAGTTGATTTAGTTGGTGCGAGTGAATCTACAATCCGACGCGACTTAACATAATTGGGTAAAATTGGAAAATTAAAAAAGGTACATGGTGGAGCAACATCTTTGGAAAAAAACGTGGATACAAAGGAATAAACTGTTTTCGTGAAGAAGCAGCAAAATATGAAAGAGAAAGATGCGATTGCGAGGTATGTGGCAGGTTTGTTTCATTTATTCTTGCGGATTACAGTAAATTTGGCGAGTTTCTTCCGTGAAATTTGCAGAAATAAAAAAAGTATGTATTATTATTGATAAAATGCCAGATACTAAGTATTCAGAATGTACTGCAATTAAGGCGACAGGAGGTCTGCAAAGTGATTTACACAGTAACATTTAACCCAGCGCTTGACTATATTGTCCGCATTCGGGCAGGAAAAGAAGCGGGCATTATGGTTGGAATGTGCGGGGAAGCGGCAGCAGATGTAAAAATGATTCCACTTTTGCTTGCGTTTGGACTGGAAGAATTCAGTGTCAACCCGGTATCTGTTCTTAAAGTACGTGCTCAGATTCATAAATGGAGCATGGAGCAGGCAGAATGTCTGACAGAGAAAGTGATGGCAGCAGCTACGGAAAAAGAAGTTCTGGCAGCTTTTGATGAATAATCAGAAAAGGGGATGTGAAATACCATCCCCTTTCAACTGATTAATTTCTGTTTTTAAAATATATCGGTCTTTATGGTGTTACTGAATATTTTTTCCTACATAATAACTTTCGTCTGGTCCGAGATATGAGCTTTTCAGCGGTTTGGAATTAGGATAAATAATAAGTTTTTCCAATACAATTGCCGGATCTACGGCATAGATTTTTATTGTGTGCAGACCTTCGCTTAAACCTCCAAGAGATTTATTTATCGTTCTTATATTGTTTCGTACACCATTTGACCATGTAGAATCTCTCCATGTTCCTGCAATATATTTTGATGTGATGGTATCAACATTTTCGAAATAGCCATCATCAATACAATATGCAAATTTCATTGTTACGTAGTTCCAGTCAACATTGTTAGAAGGTGCGATCTGTGTCTGGAGCGTATATTTTTCACTTGAGTCTACATAAAATTTGTATTCCAGATAAGGAGCAGATTCTGTATCAAAAAATGTCATAGTTGTTGGAAATGTTTTCATGGACGAAAGTGTTCTTCCGTAATTGCTGATTTCTTTCCACTCTGCTCCTTCATAAAAGGAACCTTTTGAAGCATAATGGCTTGATTCCATTGATATATAATCATGTGCTTCAACATACGTCATCTTATCCATTCCGTCTGTGTTGATTACATTTGCCGTAATAAGAACGGTAACAGTTTGGGAATTGGCTTTAATAATAAGTGTTCCTTCCGTATCCTTCGCAATCTTTGAAAAATCAACGGAAACTTCGATGGTGTCCTGTGAACTGACCGTGCCGGATGTTTTCGAAACATGAATCCAGTTATCACTTGCCACAACTTCATAATTAAATGGGGTGCTTCCTGAATTCGCAATATCAATGTTGTATTTTTCATTGTTAATACTTGTAAATTCCTGTAAAGTTACATTCCCTGAGCTGTGGACGTTCGATTCGCCTTGAACGCTTACAAGCATTGACGCTTCTTCCGGGATATTAGTCAGGTATTCGGCTTTCGGATATGCTCCCTGCGGCTTCCATTCGGTATAACCAACGTGTGCGGCATTCACTGCCTGTGCCATCATACCATCCCATTTATCGCCTACACCGCCAGGCATATCTTTGCTGTATATATATTCAAGATCCATATCAAATGCAATGGATTCCTCAAGAAGTTTTGCATAGTCATTTGCACTCACGCGTTTTTGCTTAACATATTTCTTGTTAATTCCTGAATAAATCTGCATCTTTATCACATTGGTTGTGGCTACAGCAGGATAGTATACTAACTGATAGTAGGCAGCCTGTGCCTCGTCGGGAAGCTTATCTTTATATTTATCTGCTTTCTCTTTTATCGTATTAATGGATTCAAGTACTCTTACTGCTTCATTATAATTTTCGAGACTGAATGTACTTGTGTTTACAATCTCGGGTTTCCTGAGTGTCGTTATTCTGGTATACTCGTCAATCAGAGAAGCTACATCATTTATTTCGTCGTCGGTCATATAATTGCCGAACTGTTCTTTAAGCCAGTTCTTTTCATATTCATCCGCACTGTTTATATGAGACGTTCCCCATGTATCAAAGTCATATGCCATATCAAGAAAATATGATATTGGCATTTCCATAGGCTTTAGATCCCCAACATTGACTATCCATAAATCATCTACACCATAATCATATGCCATAGACATCTGTTCCCATACTTTCTGAAGCTGGAACGTTTGAGTCCACTGGTAGGATGCAGGTGCACCATTATAGTCAAAATGATAATACATTCCCCAGCCGCCTGCACGGTCACGGTTTTCCTCAGAAGGAAGAGTTCTTAAGTTCCCGTAATTATCTTCAGCGAGCATGACAATGGTATCGTCAAGTCCATCCCAGTCTTTAAGACCTTCCGTCTCATCATTTCCGTACCAATATTGTTCCACTTCTTTGTATAGTGCAATCATTTTCGGCTTATCCGCAAGCCCATTTTCACTAAGAATATTTTTCTGTGCGGTAATGATTTCTTTCAGAAGTGTTACATTTTCTTCAACGGTACTTCCCTCCGGAAGCATGGTTGCATCACCATCTCCACGCATTCCTATCGTACACATATTGTCATACTGTCCGTTATGCGTTGCACCATATGTAAAAAATTCGGAAAGCCCGTCAGAGTTAGTAACCCAGCTCCATTCGCCATTGCCATATTTTGACTTGTTGCGAACCCAATCCTGATGTGCAAGCATCAGAGGCTCATGATGCGAAGTCCCCATTACAATTCCATATGTGTCAGCCAGTGCTGCACTTGCTTCAGGAAACTCTGCACCATCTGCACCAAATGATGAGTTCCACATGGCTGGCCACATATAATTTGCTTTCAGCCTTAACAGCAGCTGGAATACATGTTCATAAAAATTCTCGTTAAATTTACCACCGCTTGTTGTTTTAAATTTATTATTAACCCATGTTCCTAATGCAGGTTCTTCATCATTAAGAAATATACCTCTGTACTTTACAGATGGTTCTTTTGAAGTGGTGCGAAGTTCAGAATATCTGAATGAAACCGTTTCTTTTTTGACAGGATTCACGTCAGCCCAGTATACCCATGGTGAAACACCCATGAGTTCGGAAATTGAAAATAATCCGTACATCGTTCCGCGTTTATCACTTCCTGTAATAACAAGAGCTTTATCTACGCCATCAAATGGATTTTCAACAATATCAATTTTATATACTTCCCATTTGCATCTTAAATCATCTATATGAATTTTTCCTGATTCTGCGAGTGAATTAATGAGAGTATTGTTCTCTATGGTTCCTGCTATAATAACTGTGCCGCTCAGATAACTACTATCCTCTTCGATACTTACGTCTGCGTCCGATACCATTTTTACATCTTCTGCAAAACACTCTGATACAAGTTTAAGACCTTCATAATCACATGCCGAAGGATCAATATAAAGCTGTGCCGCTTTTTTGTTCGCAGCCAGTGTAAAGGTTCCGTCAGAAAGAGGCATTGCTGACGGTGTTGTAAGCATTGGTGGTTCATGTGTATTTACTGGTGGAACGGCTATATTAACAGGTGTTGTTTTTTTTACTTTTTTAATAACCTTAACGTTAAGTGTATCCCTCTTCATATTTTTTTTACCCTTTCCTGTCTTAACTGTAATCTTGGCAGTTCCTGCTTTTTTTGTCGTAATGACACCTCTTGCAGATACCGATGCAACCTTATTTTTTGATGAAGAATATTTTAATTTAACCTTGGCTGCTTTTGGCATAACTTTTGTCTTTAGCCTGAATTTGCTCCCAGCCGTAAGTGTAAGCGAAGCTTTCTTAGGCTTTATTATTTTTACGCTTTTTACCTTTACTTGTTTCTTTGCATGGACAGTTTTTTGTGGTATATTTGCCATCCCCAAAAGAACTGCCAGAACCAGTAGCCAGGATAAAATTTTTCTTTTCATTGCAATCCCTCCAATTATTTTTGATAGAATATATTTTACAGCACAAAAATATAATATTCGTTGGACTAATTGTTTGTTTTATTGGAAATATTGCTATGATATGTTACAATCAAACAAACGCTTGGTCACTACACTGTTTTGAAATGGAGGATGAACTATGAACAATGAACAACTTTATGAAATAGAATTTCAGAAATTAACTTCCACCCATTCATATACTAACAATATGAATTATCATATACACAATTTCTACGAAATATATTTGCTGCTGGACGGAGATGTGAATTTTTATATTAAGGATTCCTGCTATCACATGATTTCCAACTCGGTAGCCATTATAAATGGTATGGAGCCACACAAATTAACCAATAACAAAGAAAGTAAATTTACACGTATCTACTTTCATATTCCAGAATCATTTATTGCCGGATATTCAAAATATCATACGAATCTTTCAGAATGTTTTAATAACCGTGTGCCAGGCAGCAATAATATTTTGCTCATTACGCCCAGCCAAAAGTACTATATACTCGATATATTTAATAATCTCGACCGCCTTAAAAAAAATAATCAAGCCGGTTTTGGAAATCATCTGCTTTTTGATACTTACATGGTACAGCTTTTAATCTATGTAAATAATCTGTATCAAGGTCAGACATTCGTTACTCCGAGTAAATATTCTTCCGACATAAAATTCGTAACCGAATATATTGATTCGCACTTGTTAGAAAGTATTACACTTGACAAATTGGCTGCCATGCTCTCATTAGACAAATATTATCTCAGCCATAAATTCAAAAAAGAAACGGATACGACGATATTTAATTACCTTATTATGACAAGAATTGCAAAGGCAAAACAACTTTTGTCAGAAGGCATGAATGTCACGGAGACTTGTTATCATTCAGGCTTTAACGATTATTCAAATTTCATAACTACCTTTAAGAGATTCACAGGGTATACACCAAAGAAATTTCAAAAAATGATGAAGTCAAAATCAGGGGTATAATTACGCCATGTGGGTTTTCCGATACTTTAAAGGTGAAATCCCCTCTATTTTCTTAAATTGCCTCTGAAAATGTTCTGTATCATTATAACCTACAAGGGAGGCAATGAGATAAACGGGTTTTGAAGTATAAACTAACTGGTGCTTTGCAGCTGTGATACGGCTTGTGATTAAGTCCTGATTACAAGTTGTGTGAAAAGATTTTTTATAAAGATTGTGAATATAATTCGGACTTAAGTTTAGTTCTTTGGCGATGGAAGCAAGCGTCCATTGCTTCTCGGGATGCTGATAAATCATTTGTCTTAAATTTAGTAATTCATTATAGTGTGCTGTTGTATGTTCAGAATAAATGGAATTGTGTATTTTTAACAGCAATACCTTCATCAATTGATCCAGGATTTCACTTCTATGTTTTGTATCATTTAAATTTTCATATGCAATTACATGTAAAATGTCAAATACACGATCGGAATCCGCAAGATGGATTGGTTGCCCAACGGGCAATAAATTTTCTGTAATATCGGTTTCTTCCAAATCAAATTGAATATAACAATCTTCATATGGTTCATTTTTGACAGGGCAGTAGTAATAGGGAGTATTCTTTGGAAAATAGAAGGCTGTGTTGGCAGGAAATGACTGAAGTGAATCATTTATACGCATCATAATAGAACTTTTGGAGATAAGAAGAAAATCGTGTCCGATTCCATTGGTCATATTGCTTTCAAACCAATAGGGAACTTTACTGCTTGTAACTACATAGCGGACAATATACATATCGGGTCGCCTCCTTGAAAATAGTAAGATTAATCAATTTTATTAAAATATATATCATTGTATCTGAGCAGTCAAGTATTTAAAATAGTGTTAATGAAATCGGAATCTTATATTAAAAAGGAGGTTTTTTTATGCATAGGAAAAGAGATGCATGTATTAAAAGGTTGATTTTAATGGTAATGGTATGCGCATGTGGATTAGGACTTTGGAGTTCTGTAAATGTTGTAAAGGCTGAGAATCCGCTTGTACAAACGATGTATACGGCAGATCCGGCACCACTTGTAGTTGGGGATACAATTTATGTGTATACGACACGGGATGAAAGGAGAGAGTCAGGCACGGATGAGTGGAGCCTGATGAATGAATGGCGCTGCTTTTCATCAAAGGACATGGTGAACTGGACCGATCACGGACAGATTGCACATGCGCAGACTTATGATGGGAAAGATAATTGGAGAGCATGGGCACCACAGTGTGTTATGAGACCGGTTTGGGAAGATGGTGAATGGAAGGATAAATATTTCTTCTTTGGCTGCTTTAATGGAACTAAGATAGATGTTGCAGTAGCAGATAATCCGTGGGGACCATTTGAAGACGCTACTCCGGGCAAGTATTTAATTGATGGAGGTTGGGGAGGTGGAAATATCGACCCAACGGTGTTAATTGATGATCACGGACATCCGGAGGACAAAGCAAATTATGATGCATATCTATATTGGGGTAATCCGTATTTTCGTTATTGTAAATTAACGGATGATATGTTAGATGTTGATCCGGATACGGATGGCGATGGAGTTATATCGGAAGAAGAAAATACTTTGGATGCCCGCTTTAGCAGAGAGGATAATAAAATACTGGGAGAAGTTAGAGCCGGGTTACATAGTATTGCAACGAATGGCGAAGAAGGAATTAAGTCTTTCGGTACACCTAGTTTGAAGCCGGAAACAACGCAAAAATACCCAACGGAAGCAGAAGGGGCAGAATTGCCAAGATCTGCATTTGAAGAGGGCCCCTGGGTGATAAAGCATGATGATGGTAAGGAAGGAACCGATGATTATTTTCTTGTTTTTGTAGGCGGAAGAATTCCGGGTGAAACAATTGAATATTCAACGGCACCGACACCGATTGGACCATGGACTTATCAGGGGATGCTGATGGAGCGTGAGAATGGATTTTCCTGTAATCATCCTGGTGTAGCCAGCTTCAAGGGAAAAAATTATTTGTTTTACCTGAATGAAATGCTTGTGGGAGGCACCGGTTCGGATCGTTCAATCTGTGTCAAAGAATTTGAATATGATGAAAATAATAAGATAAAAAAAGAAACAGCGGAGGGAAAAACACCTCTTTTTGAAATGGGATTTGAAAAGGGTGCAAAAAAAGGATATTCATATTTTAGTGTTGATCCGGTTGGCACATTAAATCCGTATGAGATGAATCAGGCAGAGACGATATGCTGGGCATCTAATTTAGAGGGGCCGGAAGGTGGCGTGAATGGAACCCAGAGAGGTGTAAAGACGAAGGCAAAATTTGAATTTGATGGTATTGATCCGATTACAGGAAAAGTTGCCTTTTGGCAATCTGCATTTTTCAACGGTGTAGTTGTCTGTGATATTAATAATGATGATTATATTAAAGTCCGTGAGGCGGATTTTGGCGAAGAAGGTGCAAAGTCATTTACGGTAAACGCAGCTTGCGGAGATGAATTAGCAGGTGGAGACATTGAAGTATGGCTTGATTATGAAGAAGATGACCAGAGGCAGATTGGTACAGTAGCAATTGAAAATACAGGCGGAGATAATATTTATCAGGATTTCACAATTGAATTAGAAGAAAAAGTTACCGGTGTTCATGATTTGTACTTTATCTTCAAGGGGGAAGAGGAAGTTTCCTTGTTCCAACTTGACACATGGAAGTTTACCGAGCATGAGAAGCCAGTTATTATAAATCCGACTCCAATACCAACAGAGACCCCTGTGATACAACCAACACCCGGGACAACCTATAACAATAATACAGTGAGTCAAAGGGTAGAAACACCGGCTTGGGTGAAATCGGTTCAGTGTGCATTAAAAGCAGTTCAGTTAACTTGGGATACAGTACCAAATGCAAAAGAATATGAACTTTACAGAGCAACGAGTAAAAATGGAACCTATTCTAAAATTGCAGTTGCTAAAGCCAGTAGCTATCAGGATAAAAAGGTAAAACAAAATAAAACATATTATTATAAAGTAAGAGCTGTTGGGGCTTCAGAAGTTAGAGGAAGCTTTAGTAAAACAGAAATTCAAACCGTTTTTGAAAGACCTGTTATAAAATCATTGAAACGTGTGAAAAAGAAATTAGTGGTTAAAATCAAAAAGCTAAGAAAAAACCAGTATGCAGAAATTTTAGTTTCAACAAAGAAGAATAAAAAGTATATAAAGGCAGCGGTCTTGAAAAAAGCAGGTGGGAAAATTGTGGTTTCTAAAAAAGAGAAAAAGTTATACGTTAAAGTGAGGTATTATAGTAATCTTGGAGGAATTAAAAAATATAGTATGTATTCTAAGGTAAGAGTAGTCAAAAATTAATGTACTTTTTTTCGAAGTGTAAGAAGAGCATAAAGACAGGGAACTGCTAAAAATAGGTTAATTAGGTCAGTGAGTTCCCAAATAAAATCAAATGTTATTAGCCCCCCTGATAGAACGGAGAGCAGGTAGAGAAATTTATAGCCATGCACTCCGTTCTTTTTATTTAGAAAAAGAATGGCATTATTTCCGATATACGACCAGCCGATGATGGTGGCTAAAGCAAAGCAGATGGTTGATATTCCTAGGATTTCAGCTCCATAAAACGGAAGACTTTGAAATGCAATAGAAGTTAAGTTGCTGCTGGATATAAGAGGAATCACATTTGGAAAGCGTAGCAGAAAAATCGTTAAGGAAATTCCGGTAATGGCACATAATACGACTGTGTCAAAAAAGGTTGCACACATAGAAATTAATGCACCTTCTTCGGGAGTATGTTTGAAGGAATGGGTATTGCTATGCCCATTTGGAGAAGTGGAACCGGCAGCGATAATGCCTGCAGTACCTAGACCGGCTTCGTTTGTATACAATCCTCTGGCAATTCCGTGACGAATGGCATGTGAAACTGTATATCCCAGTATCCCACCTCCAAATGCGGAAGGTGAAAATGCGCCTTGAAAAATAGCCTTAAGTGATGGCAGAAGCATATCACTTCCCAGAA
>CATZVV010000019.1 GCA_958425285.1 uncultured Lachnoclostridium sp.
GATGTGGCTGTGCTTACAGGTAATGCAGGAAATTCCCGTGGCTGTAATGACGGTGCCTACGGTGGATGGGGTGCAGAATGGTTCCTGTGGATCATCGTAATTTTCGCCCTGTTCGGCGGCTGGGGCAATGGCTTTGGCGGCTGGGGTGGAAACGGCGGAGGAACAAATACTCCGGGATTTCAGGGATTTGCAACCCGTAGCGACATTGACGCAGCTCTTTCCACACAGGGTATCGAAAACGGAATTACTGGTATCGGTACTCAGCTCTGTAACGGGTTTGCCGGTGTAAATTCCGCAATCGCAAACTTGGGTTATCAGACTCAGCAGTGCTGCTGTGACACCAGAGCGGCTATCGCTGACGTGAATTATAACCTTGCCGCCCAGACAAACATTCTCCAGAATACTGTAAATAACAATGGAACTGCTATTCAGCAGGCTCTTAACACAGGATTTAGAGATGTGATTGACGCTCAGAACGCTGGAACACAGAGAATCGTTGATATGATTACTCAGGACAAGATTCAGTCCTTACAGACAGATCTCCAGTCCGCACAGCTTCAGCTTTCCAATCAGGCGCAGACAAACAATATTATCAACGCACTTCGTCCGACTCCGACACCGTCTTATCCGGTAATGAGTCCTTACACTTCCATTATTAATCCGACGGGATTTACCTTCGGCGTAAACAATGGTTGTGGGTGCGGATATAACGCTTGCGGCTGTGGCTGCTAATAGTATCTTCCCTATGGGATGTTCAGCGTTAAGCTGATATTACTATAAACATTTCAAAGGGATAGATGCTATAAGGGCACTATCCCTTTTTCAATAACTGAAAAAGGAGAATAGAAAAATGGCTGAATTTACAGGTATTTTTGTCCAGCAGGTAGCGGCAGGACAGAACGCATTGCTTTCAGAGGATGTCGTAAAAAGCAGATGCGTTAATCATAGAAAAGGGTCTGGATTAATCTGTATTGCAAATAGCGGTTGCGACTGCAATCCGGCACGATACAGAATTTTTGTAAAAGGAAACATTGCAATTCCGACAGGGGGTACGGTGGGGCCGATTTCCCTCGCACTTTCCATCAACGGAGAAGTCCTGAGAAGTTCCCTTGCAACTGTAACCCCGGCGGCTGTAGAAGATTTCTTTAGTGTAGCATTTGAGGAAATCGTATGTGCCGGAAAATGCCAAGTAAATGTGGCAGTAGTAAACCCAAATACACAGACTATTGAGATTGAGAATCTGGTAGTTATTGTGGAGAGAGAATGTTAAGGAGGTAGGATTTATGCACGAATATTCAAAAAGAATCGGAGAGCATATTAAATCCTGCTATTCCGATTTTAACAACATGAACCGTGAGGAACTGGACGAGCTGAAAGCATGGGCTTGTGTTATGAAAGACCTTACGGAGTACGACATCAACAAACGTGGCATTGAAGCTATGGATGAAGCAGAACAGGAAGAAAAAATGTATGGTCGCATGGGCTATCGTGGACGTGCCGCAAACGGAAGATTTGTTCATCGTTCTGGCAGAGGACGTTCCGCAGGATATACGCCTTATCTTCGCATGATGGAAGATGGCATGGATGACTACGATATGTACGATGATATGCCTTATCCGATGACTGGATACCGCATGGGCTATACAGATGGTAACAGGGGCGGGAACACGGGAAACTCCTCATCCTCTGGCTCTTACTCCGGCAATTACGGCGGTGGGAATAGTCGTTCTGGGTACGAGGGTATGAGACAGCCGTCCAGATATGGGGAAAGCTATGACAGATATTCGGACAGGCGCAGACATTACCATGAGTCCGGCGACGCAGACTCTAAGAAAAAGATGGAAGACTCCATTGGGGAAGTTTTTGACGATATGGAAAATGTAGTTCAGGACGTATGGAAAGAAATGACTCCTGAACAGAAGCAGAAGTACAAAGCAAGGATGACCCAGATGGTTCAGAAAATGCAGTAAAATGGAATATGAAAAGGGCTGACTTCTTATGAGGTTGGCTCTTTTTGATATAGATTGGCGGTGATGACATGATAGATGAATTTTATATGAACGGACTGCGGTGGCGAGTGAGATTTACATATCCAACAGACCGGGTATTGGTGGACAGAACAGGTGCTCTCACAATAGGAGTCACTGACCCACAGAGCATGACAATCTATCTGTCGAATAAACTTTATGGAGAAAAACTGAACAGAGTATTTATTCATGAATTGGGGCATTGCGCCCTATTTTCCTTTAACCTAATTTCAGACTTGCACCGCATGGTAAAGAGAAAATATTGGTTAGAAGCAGAGGAATGGGCGTGCAATTTTCTTGCTGACTATTCAGGCATGATATTTTGCGTGGCAAAAGATGTTCTCGGAAACAGATTTATGTATGTAGAACCATACGGAATAGAAAGGCTGGTGGCGTAAATGGCAGTAGCAGACAAAACAATGGTAGTAGACGGGCAGACTTATTATCCTGGAGACACAATCCCAGATTTAGGAAGCCTTGTATGTGTAGAAGCGATAGGGAATAAGCGTAGTTATGAGGGTAAAATTACAGACCAGTCGAAACTTCCAACCTATGTAAATGATGGAAGTTCTGCACTACTGTATGATGGCGCAGGAACTACAAAAGTTCTGCATTTTCTTAACGGCGCATGGTACGAACTGTAAGGCGGTGATGATATGGCATTAAAAGCAGAAGAAGTATATGCGATTTTAAAGAAGCAGATTCAGTCAGGCGGTGGCACTCCCGGCCCTGCAGGTGTGGGTATCCAGAAAATCGAAAAAACCGGAACGGATGGCCTTGTTGATACATACACTATTACTTATACCAACGGGCAGACTACCACATATACTGTTACCAATGGAGCGGACGGCCCGAAGGGAGACAAAGGTGATAAAGGCGACACAGGAGAGAAAGGCGATCCTGGAACCACCAATTACAACGACCTGACAAACAAGCCGAAAATCAACGGCGTAGAGGTATCTGGAGATAAAACATCCACAGATTATAAGATATCGTCCGGGACTGCACAGGTAGACCACGGCACCTCCGACACAACCTTCGAGCTCCCGGCGAACCAATACCACACATGGGGCGAGGTATCATCCCTGACGCTTACTCTCGGCTCTGGCACAGATGGGCAAGCAAACGGCTATTGGTTCAGTTTCGACAGTGGAGCTACCGCCACAACACTTTCACTCCCAGAAGAAATTAAAACGGATATTGTAGTTCAGGCTAATACACATTATGAATGTAGTATCATTGATAATTATATGGTATTTAATGATTGGAGTGTTATAAGTGCGTAGGAGATTACTTGATGAAACAATAAAAAAAGAAATTAGTGGTGAACAAATTGTTGTAAAAAGTTGTGCTAGAATGTTGAATGGACTTAATATCTATGGAAAATCTACACAATTAACCACTACAGGAGCACAGAGAATAGACTTTAATAATTATGTTTCATTCTTGTCAAGTGGAAACTATACGTCAATTCTTTGCAATAGTTTTAGACTTGAGCCAGGTCAATATTATTTTTCTTGCACCGGAAGCATTCCTGGCATTTTATATAAATTGTGGATTAGTACCGATGAGGGGTTGAAAGTCAATATAAGAAACAATGAGACTTTTGAAATTTTACAAAATGATAATATTTCTGAAGTAAGAATAGTAATTGAAGGTTTGGAACTTGGCACAAAATATGAAGGGTACTTATATCCAATGATAAACAAAGGATCTAAACCTATCTCTTGGGAACCTTATACAGGTGGCAAACCCTCCCCCAATCCGGATTATCCGCAGGAGATAGTATCAGCAGGTCAGAGCGGACAGATTAAAATAGATGTGTTGGGTGGGAATCTTTTGCCTGAGTGGAGACAGCATCCTTCTGGGGAGCCTTTGAAAAATTTCACTATAGATAATAATGTTGGTTGGGTTGTAACAACTCTGAATATAGAAAAGGGTAAAAATTACTACATTTCTTGTTTGGAAAATGGGATTTTAACGTCAAGAAACATATATGTGAACACTTTAGCTTCATCAAGAGATGGATTGATTAATGCTAATTCGGGAAAATTTACTGCAATTAAATCTGGAGTATTGTACATAAGGGTTGGAGCATATGGAGAGACAAATACTTATAGTGGATTTATTGTTTCTTATAGCCAGATTTCGAAAATTGAACCTTATAAACAGCCTCAATCCGTTATCCTCGCAACTCCAGACGGCTTACCCGGAATCCCAGTTACAAGCGGCGGGAATTACACGGATGAAAGCGGCCAGCAGTGGATATGCGATGAGGTGGATTTTAAGAGGGGAGTGTATGTGCAGAGGCTAAATAAAAAAATACTCACAAGTGCTCTTCCTTGGAAATTCTCTTTAACGACAGGTAATGGAAATAATAATTTTCAGATTCGTCTAACAAGTGAAGAAGGTGCAACTGACATTTTAAGTGGGAAACCCGTAATTTCTATGTGTAATTTTTTGAAATATGCGGGTTTGATATGGGACGATAATGAAATTAATCTTCCAAAAATATACGCAAGCGCTTTGGAAATAACGGCGTCATTTCCTCCAGATAGTGAAGTAAATTCATTGCAGAAATGGAATGAATTACTGGACGGAATTGGAAATTGTTATATTTATTACATTTTAGATATTCCTATTGAAACCCATCTCTCCGCCGAGCAAATATCCGCATACAAGACCCTGCACACGTACAGCCCTACTACTACGGTGAGCAATGACGCAGGAGCGTGGATGAAGGTGGGGTACAAAACCCGCAAAAGTCTGGAGGTGACTACATAATGCTTGGAAAAATCATTGATGGCAACCTGACATATCCACCGCATAAGATAGTCCTTTTGGGTATGCAGATTTTCAATCCAACCGAAGAACAATTATCGCAGGTAGGGTACAAACCAATCATCGAAACCGTAATGCCAGAAGACCCGGCGCCGGATGGACAGCACTACGAAGCACAGTACGTGGATTCCAGCGATACCATTACACAGAGTTGGATTCTAGTTGAGGACGAATATACGGCGCAAAAGACCATAGAGCAGCGCGTGACAGCGCTTGAGCAGGATGTAAGCGGAATTAGCACAGCAATCGAAAGGGGGCTTACAACATGATGAATGAAGCATTAGAAAGCCTCATTCGATATGCAAGAGGAAAGCTTCTAGCGGAACTGGCAGAAACAGACGATAAGACGGAAGGAATCTCTTGTCGGGGGCTCATACCGGCATATGAGCAGAACCATTCATACTCTGTGGGAGATGTAAGACTTCATCCCGAAACTGGTTATCCCAGAGAGTGCATTATGGCCTATGACGGGACTGTGCAGCAGGATTGGACGATTGACACGGCAACACTATGGAAACCTTGGCATAGCCGGAAGAAAGAATATGCCCTGCCGTGGGAAGCTCCGACCGGAGCGCATGATATGTATAAGACTGGAGAGTATATGATTTGGACGGATGGGCTTGTGTATTTGTGCAATGAGGACACCAATTTCAGCCCGTCGGAGTATCCGCGGGCGTGGGAAGTTGCATAGAGAGGTGAAGATATGCGGAGCCGTTCAAGGGACAGACAGAAGATTTGGTTTGTCACAGTAACCGAGGAAAAAGTCGGTATTGATACAGTTCTAAAATACGGGAAACCGATTATGAAGAAAATGAGTGTATCCTCTGGAACTGGACAACCAGGGCAGATATCAGCTGGACTTGTGGTGGATTATGACAGAGAAATAACATCATACGATAAAAGTTTGCGAGGCGTTATCCGAGAGGGCGACGCTGTTTTCGTTGACGTAGAACCGCAGATAAATGAGGACGGTACATTAACAATGGGAGAGGATGGATATACGCCAGTTACGCCGCCGGATTACCGAATTTCAGCGATTTTCAAGACGCAAAAAGGGAATGTTGATGTTTTCGGAATAAAGAAAAATGGAGCGGTACAGTAATGGCAAGAAAAACCATAAAGATTGATTTGTTTGATGGAAAATCCTTGCGGCAGGCGATAAAGCAGATTGAAGCATACCGTGATGATTTACCGAGGAAATGTGAATTATTTGTTAGGCGGTTGGCTGAATTAGGGATTCCAGTCATTGATTCAAATATTGCGGCAGCGCAAGGAACTTCTGATAAAAACCATAATACCTATATAAAAATCAATTCTTTCGGTTCATATTCACAGGCAGAATTGATTGTCGAAGGGCAAGGAATTCTGTTTATAGAATTTGGTGCAGGAATATATTATAACGGCTCTGCCGGAACATCACCACATCCGCTTGGACAAGAACTAGGGTATACCATTGGTTCATATGGACAAGGGAAAGGTAAGCAAAATACATGGGGGTATTATAATGATAGTGGAGAAGTGATTCTTACACATGGAACAGAAGCTACTATGCCTGTTTATAAGGCGAGCCTTGAAATAAGAAAACAAATGCTGAAGATTGCGAAGGAAGTGTTTGGACGGTGATTAAATGACAATTTTAGAAATGGTAAATCAGATATATGCAAAATGGTCTAGTGCCGTATCTGAAAAAGTTGGAGACAACTATGGAATGAAAAACAGTGGCACAATATCAAAAATGCCCTATGCGTCTTGTGTATTTAGAGGTATTCCGGGAATCGCATGGGACTTAGAAGGAGATGAAAGTGCCATTGAACCAACCATACAAATAGATATATTCACAACAGGACAAAGAGCATTAACACAGGCCTATGAGATAGATGGAGTATCACATAATGCACTTACTTCTATGGGATTTAGAAGATACTCTGGGCCAGCACCGCAAGATAACATAGACCCATCAATAACACGATATGTTAGTGAATATAGGCGTGTTGTTGGATATGGAGATAAATTACCAAAATAAGAAAACACCGGGGAAACCCGTTGTTATATAGAAACTATTAACAAGAGCCAAAAGGCTCTTATTTTTATGGAAAGGAGAGGAAATATGCAGATGAACGATAAAGTCTACAACATCTTAAAGTATGTTGCGCTGATTGTCCTTCCGGCACTTGGAACATTCTATTCTGTTCTGGCTGGTATCTGGGGGCTTCCTTATGGAGAGCAGATTACAGGAACAATCCTTGCGGTAGATACTTTACTCGGCGCACTCATTGGAGTCAGCAGTTCTTCTTACAATAAGAAGATTCAGAAAGCAAACACTGAGAAAGGAGCGTGATCCTCTCTTATCTCCCGGACACAGGGTTAGAGTGTCAATCGTTCGGAAATTCCGAACAGTTCATTATTACCGGCTACCAGGCAGGTAGTCGCTGACCGCAAAAAGATAGCGGTAGAAAGGAGTTATTATGGCAACAACTGGAGTGCCGGGCCTGTCTACGTTAGGAGTTATTTTCAGTTATGGCGTAGAAACAACAGCAGGAACCAAACCTACAAAATTTACAATTTTGCACAGATGTAATGACATTCCGGAAATTACACTGGAAACAGAGACAATTGACGCTTCCGCATTGGAAGATATGCAGTCTCGCTACATAGCAGGTAGACAGGATACAGGTGGCGAATGGTCACCGGTATTCAACCTTACAGAAGATGTAATTAGCGAACTGGAGGACATGATGGAGGCTGCTGCAACAGGACTTGAAACGGGACTTAGAACTTGGTTCCAGGTTACGGTTCCGAACCTTACAAAGTCTTTCTTTGTAGTCGGACAGCCTGGGTCTAAAATTCCGCTTCCAGCAATGGCGCAGAATGAGCTTTTGACGGGTTCGATCAGCATTGCCATCGATGAATATGTGGGGCTTGACACTAAGGTTGAGCCAACTGAAGCGGGCAGCTGATAGCATTTAATGATTATTAATTTAGGGAGGAAATAATCATGTATAAGGTTATAACAATTAGCGGCAAAGATTATAAGCTGGAATATAATATTGAGGCTGCGCTTTATAAAGATGGGATTGACCGATTTATTGAGTTTTTAGGAAATACATTCGGTGCGCAAGACGGTAAAGAGCTTGTCAAGGGGCTTCCAGACCAAGAAAAGGTTCGGGTTATGCAAAGAATGATTCTCAATTTAAAAAATGAGATAATAAATTTGCCAAATACTGCTTTGGAACTTTTCTACATGGGTCTCTTGGAATATCATGGCCCAGATGGAGATGGAACCGTATTAACAATGAAAGACGCGAAGCGGCTTGTATCGCAATTATTCTTCGAGCAACCAGAGGATGGTATTTGCGATTTTGCCGCTTTGCTTTCTTTATGCGCAGATCAAATGGGTGAAGATGGTTTTTTCAAACGAACGGGGCTAGAGAAGATTCTGGCCCAGAGCGTGGCAGAGAAGCCCAACAGAGCAGCCCGCCGATCGAATGCAAAACTGTCCGTGACAAAATCTTAAAAGAGCTTTTGCCAGCCGCAGTGGAAGCTGGTATTTCACAAAAAGAATTTATGAAAATGACCCCATCAAACCTAAAGTTAGAAATATCGGCATATTGGAATCGGCAAAAAAATAATTGGGAACGTGCGGAGTATCAGGCGTGGCTTAGTGGACTTTATGTCATGAACGCAATCGGTGCTAGTTTTAGCAAGAAGCACAAGTATCCCAAAAATCCAATGGAGCAGAAACAGATTGTTCAAGAAGATTTGGAGCTTACGGAACAGCAAAAGGACTATTATAGAGATCAATTTGTGAAACGTTTACAGCGCATGGAAAAGCGCTTTAATAAATCCAAAGAAAGAGAAAATGGCACAGAAATTGTGCTACAAAATCAGGGCGGGCAGGTGTCATAACTTACCCGCCTTTTTTGTTATTCAGTTACGAGTAACTTAAATCCTCAAACAGATTGGAGGTTGAATATGGCAGATAACACAATTGACAGTTTGAAGCTACAGATATCTGCGAATACTGGCGTAGCAGTAAGATCATTAGACCGATTGGCCGATTCGTTAATCAAATTGAAAGGTTCCTTAAATGGAATCAATTTTGGAGGATTTCAAAATTTATCGAGCGGAATTCGGCAAATGTCGGATGCTATGGAGCGGTTTTCTGGAACGGTAAAAACGGCTGACTTTACACGCATTGCGACTGGGTTAAATAAGCTTTCTGGTGTCAACGTACAAGGGGTAAGCGATGCGTCAAGAGCAATTAATACGCTAACGGCAAATATAAGCGAGATAGGAAAAATTTCTTTTGATTCACAAGGAATTGCCAATATTGCAAATTCAATTGCGCAGCTTGGTAGAAATACGGTTACGGCAGCGGCAGACAATATACCGAAATTAACTTCGGGGTTAAAGCAATTAAGTGCTGGGCTTGATGGATTCCAAATAAAGAATGTTGATTTTGACAGTTTAGCGCAACTCACATCGGCTATAACAAAACTAGGTGGAAAGAGCGCAAGTACAGCGGCGAGCGGCAATATAGACAAGCTGGCCGTGGCGTTGAGAAATATGATGACAACGCTTTCTACAGCGCCAAAGGTGAGTCAAAACATTATACAAATGACACAAGCATTGGCGCAATTAGCCTCAACCGGAGGGCGTGCTGGCACGGCTACACGAAGCCTTTCGACAGCATTTAACGGTTTTTCGTCATCTAGCAAAAAGGCCTCTAAAAGCGCCTTTAGCTTAGCCTCTGCATTTGGAAAATTTTATGCAACATACTGGCTGTTGCTTAGAGGACTAGGACAATTCAAAAAAGCCATCGATATTTCTTCGGATTTGACTGAGGTTCAGAACGTTGTTGATGTGACCTTTGGCGAAATGGCTGATACCATGAATGAGTTTGCTAGTTCTGCCTTACAGAACTATGGTATGTCAGAACTAATGGCAAAGAATATCGGTAGTCGTTTTCAGGCAATGGGTGTATCAATGGGATTTGCTCAAAGCAAGATGACTGAAATGTCTATTGAACTGACGAAACTAGCTGGCGATATGGCGTCGTTTTATAACGTAACACAAAACGAAGTTGCAACAGCATTGCAGTCTATCTTTACTGGAGAGACCGAACCGCTGCGCCGTTTCGGCCTTGATTTATCCTTTGCGACAGTAGAAGCGTGGGCATTAGCACAAGGCGTCGAAGTGAATATGCAAAAAATGACGCAAGCCGAAAAAACAATGCTTAGATACCAATTTGTACTGGCAAACACCGGAGCTGCCCAGGGTGATTTCCTTCGGACAATGAATAGCTGGCACAATCAGCTTGTTCTTCTGGCGGGTGGTTTCCAACAGTTAGGTTCTATTGTTGGTGGCGTCTTAATTAATGCCTTTAAGCCCTTCATCCAGGCACTCAACAGCGTCATGGGAGCGGTAATTAATTTTGCACAGGTCGTCTCTGACGCACTCGGAGCCATATTCGGCTGGGAATACCAAACAGGCGGAGGAGTGGCCAATGACCTTGAAGCAGGAGCTGGTGCGGCTGAAGATATTGAAGATGCGACAGGCGGCGCAGCTGATAATGCTAAAAAATTAAATCGGTATATCGCTGCTTGGCATGAAGTAAATAATATGACTTCCGACAAAGATTCAAAGGGATCTGGTGCTGGAGGAATAGGAGATCTTGAAGGTCTTGGAACGGCCGATGGAGGAAAGTGGGTACAATCAGAGAGTCTTTGGGAAAAGTATACCAGTGACATAGATTCACTTTATGGTTTGGGCGAATATATCAGTGGCGTTTTAACAAATGCTATGAATGATATAGATTGGGATTCAGTTTATGAAGGAGCAAGAAACTTTGGAACGGGTCTTGCTTCTTTTTTAAATGGTCTAATTTCACCGGAATTGTTTGGAGCAACAGGAAAAACGATTGCAAGTGCGTTAAACACAGCCATATACGCTGCCCTGTCATTTGGTCAGGAATTTGACTGGACTGATTTTGGAAACTCCATTGCTTCAGGTATCAATAATTTTTTCAGTACATTTGATTTTGCATCATTAGCCGAAACAATTAATGTTTGGGTACAAGGTATATGGACTACAATCACCAAAGCATTATCTGAAATTGAATGGTCTACTGTTTTTGATGGTATAAAAGAATTTTTATCTCATATTGACTTAAAAACAATAGCTATCATTATTGGAGCGATTGAGATTAAAAATATAGGAAAAGCTGTGCTATCAGTTAGTATATTAAAAACATTGCAAACGGCTATTGGTGGAAAAATATCATCAGCAATAATAAAAGGTATTTCATTTGCTGGCATTGGAAAGTTTCTGGCAAATTCTTTCCCGAGCAGTACTATTATCCAAACAATTACAACTACAATGGCCGAAACGGGCGCTTCATTACCAACTGTTTTGGCTGGAACGATTTGGGTTCCTATACAAACTTTTTTAACTTCTACACTTCCAGGATTGATTTCCGGCGGCATTTCTGCTTTGGCAACAACTCTTGGAATTGGTGTGGCTGCAGCCGGAGCATTGGTTTTAGGTGCTGTGGCAGCAGCAGTAGCTGGAATAGTTGCTGTTGTCCTTAATTGGGACAGTATAAAGGACTTTTTCACAAATACAATTCCGTCATTTTTCTCTGGAACAGTAGTGCCGTTTTTCCAGTCATTGCCGGACAAAATTGGTAATGTTTGGGATACACTGACAACATATACTTCTCAGAAATGGGAAGAACTAATGTCTTTCATGTCAGGCATTCCTGACAGAATAGGCTCAATAATAGATTCAATCACTGAGTGGTTTTCAGATTTACCATATAAAATCGGTTATGAACTTGGCGAAACGCTTGGGGAAATTACCCGTTGGGCTGTTGATACATATGATTATTTAAAAGAAGAAATACCAAAAACAGTTAGCGCTGTTGTGAATTGGTTCGGTGAGTTGCCTGATAAGGCATATGCTGCAATATCAGTTTTCTTTTCAAAAATTCAGGCTTGGGCATCAGAAACATACAACTCTTTTAAAACAGCTGTATCAAATGCTGTAACAGCAGTGCAAACTTGGTTCGGTGAGTTGCCAGATAAAGCATACAATGAAATCATAAAAATCAAAGAAAAGATTCAGCAATGGGGAACACAAGCAATAAGCTTTTTCCAAGTTGAAGTGCCTAAGATAGTCGATAAGGTTGTTGAATTTTTTGGAGAGCTTCCAAAGAAAATTGTTACTGTTGGTGAAAATATTGTTAAAGGGCTTTGGAACGGAATAAAAAATATGGTTGACTGGCTTGGAACCAACATAACCGGATTTATAAATGGTGTTATAGATGGATTTAAGGAAGGGTTTGATGAACACTCACCATCTAAAATAGCATTTGAGATAGGTGATTTCTTTACGTTGGGATTAGCCAATGGTATTACCAGTAGATTTGGAGATATTTATAAAGATATTCAAGATTTTGGAAACAACATATCATCAATACGTTTTAATGCCCCTCAACTTGATTTATCCGTAGATACTAGCCAATACAAGGTTGAGCCAATAAAAATTGATTCAGCCAAAGTCAGCGGACAAGTACAGGAAGCCATTCAGTACGCGTTTACCGCTGATGGAATTATCGACTATGACAGATTAGGCCAGGCCGTATACCAAGCTCAATCACAGGCCATGAAAGAAAATCCTGTTCAGATTGGGGACAAAGATATATTCTCAGCAGCACAAAGACAGCAGCGGAGAGAATATCGCCGTACATTCAAAACGGGATGGGCTGGGATCGATTAACGCCTTGACTTTTTTACTGAAGCTGATATGATAAAGGCATAATATACTAGGAGGTTTTGAAATGGCAAGAGGGAAAAGAAATCTGTCAACAGCAGAGCAGTTGGAAACACTTCGAGAGGAGATTGCAACAAGAGAGGCACAGCTTAAGGACATGAAAAAACAGGAGAAAGAACTTATTGATAAGAAACAGAAAGAGGAGTTAGAAAGACTTTATAAAATCATCAAAGAAAGCGGGATGACAATAGAGGAAATTGAAGAATTGATTTCCGCTAGATAGTTTTTTGTTCTAAAGGGCAGCTTCGGCTGCCCTTTTTGGGGTCTACTTGACAAATACGTATTTTTGTGATAAAGTCATAAAAAATTGAATGATAGTTATAGCGCAAATGGAGCTAGGCAACATCTTAGCAGCCGAGACTCAGGAAACTGGGGAGAGTCGGAACTGATAGTTGTCATAGCTCCTTTTTGTTTTATGCTAAAGATAAATGACATGGAGCAGTACCCAGAATCAATAAAAATCCATTAAGGAGAGGAGAAATGGAATATGGAAAATTTGCTTTCGTACTTAAAGCGTGTATATGTATTTCGATATAACGGAATGTACAAAATAGGCGTGTCTTGCAATATTCATAACAGAATTTCTCAATTGAAGTGTGGATGCCCTACAATAGAGGCCATATACGAAAGCGATTTTCTGAAAAATCCATTTATTGTTGAAAAAATTTGCACAACACATTTAACGAATATTTAATTGCAGGAGAATGGTATTCGTTTGTTAACTTGTCACTATTAAAATCCATAGTGGAATCTACAGGGGAGTTTGCAGACATTAAAGCAGAAATTAAAAGGAAAAAAGAAATGCTAAATAAGTTTGAAAAAAAGATTTCTAAGCAAATAGAATCAATGGTGATTACAAGAGATGATGATTGCCGTAATATTCGAGAACGATTAGACTTTGAAAAAGGATGGAAGCTTGCCGAAAACGATAAAGAATTTTTGCTCAATTACTATTTTAAATGTGCCAATATTTTGCAAGATGATTGTGGAGGGGATGGGGTCGAAGAAATATACGAAATAATAAATTCCATAAAGAATTACGGGGTAGAAAAAGCAAAAGACTTGATACAAACAGATGCGGTTTGTATGGCCGAAAGCGTTCAATGGGATGTTTACAAATACTACAAAGGGCACGAGGATGTTTTAACTCTTATAGAAAGATCTATTTTAGCGTAGAGAATGGGGCTATAGTGAAATCAAGGACTTCATTATGAGTAAAACAATAAATAAGATCGTGGCGTAAATTTGAAACTTAGAGGCAATATCTCGCTGCCGTTGTTGATTTTTCGCCATAAGGTGATATAATAGTGATACATACACAGTAGAAAAAGTTGGGGAGGCACTTATGATGAAGAAAACAAAATTAATAGTTTCGACATTAGTAATGGTTGCCAGCATGGGCTTTACAGCATACGCTGGGCAATGGCAGCAGGATACTATTGGATGGTGGTATCAGAATGATGATGGGAGTTATCCGGTCAATCAATGGCAAGAAATTGATGGAAAGCAATATTATTTTGATGCAAATGGATATATGCTGTCCAATACTACCACTCCTGACGGATATCAGGTAGGAGCTGACGGCGCATGGATTGAGGGCGCATCGCCAACGCAGGTTCAAACGGTTGTTAATGTAGAAGGACTCGCCGCTCAACAGAATGGATATGTGGTGACATACCAATACTTCAATGTGTTTGAGGACTATGGAAACACAGAGTATCAAGCGATAATTGAAATACAAAATACAAGCGCAGGAAATTTATACCTGGCAGACGCAACGTTTGATATTTACAATACATCCGGGAAAATTGTTGCGTCGGAGACGCTCATTTCTTCTGATCCTGACGTGATTGCGCCCGGTGAAAAGGGATATTTTTATAGCAATGGCGGATACCTTGACGATGTTCCTATGGGAGAATATGTAATGCGTCCGACGCTGAAGGTTGAGCCTTCTTCCCTTCCAGCAACAAGATATCCGGTATCGAACACAACAATAAAAACTTCAAGCTTTGGCGATAACATAACGGTTGTCGGAAATATTACAAATAATACTTCCGAAGAAGAATCAATCCTTTGGATTGTGATTGTTCTGTATAATAGTAACAATGTTCCGATTGGCGTATGCGGCACAAATATTTTAAATCTTCAACCCGGCAGTACAATGGGGTTTGAAATTGAAGGATGGCATCTTCCAGAGTATGTAACGCTCAACGATGTGACCCGATATGAAGTAATTGCTGCGCCATACCAATTTCAGTTCTAATAGCAGACAAATAATGCAACACGCTTAAGGAGATATGCAATTATAAGTGAACAAAAGAAGGAAACAAAGATTTGTAAACATTGTCAAAGCGAAATTCCAAAGAAGGCAAAGATCTGCCCGGTTTGCCGCAAAAAGCAGGGAATGGGGTGCTTACCAATTGTCATTGCAGTAGTAGTTCTATTTATTTTGTTAGCGGCCATCGGAGGCGGCGGAGAAAATGATGAGCCGAGTCTTGCAGAGAACTCTTCTACAGAATTAAGTGCGGTAAATGAAACCTCTTCTGCGCCA
>CATZVV010000020.1 GCA_958425285.1 uncultured Lachnoclostridium sp.
TTACGTTCTGACAAAAGATGAAGGTGGACGTCATACTCCATTCTTCAACAACTACCGTCCGCAGTTCTACTTCAGAACAACAGACGTAACAGGTGTTTGCGAACTTCCGGAAGGAACAGAAATGTGCATGCCTGGAGATAACGTAGAAATGACAGTTGAACTGATCCATCCAGTAGCTATGGAGCAGGGACTTCGTTTCGCTATCCGTGAAGGTGGACGTACAGTAGGATCTGGACGTGTTGCTACAATCATCGAGTAATTGAAGATTGCGATAAATAAAGGGATTGCCGAAAGGCAGTCCCTTTTATGATACTATTTTGATACTAAAATTGAGTTTAAACGGTCGGAAACCTCACTTTGCTTATTCGGGTACAGATGCCCGTAAGTGTTATTTACCATTTGTACAGTGTCCCCGATTCTGTCAGCTATTAAATGCGGGGAAAAGCCCAATTCAATTAACAGTGAAACATGGGAATGCCTTAAATCGTGTATGCGAATATAAGGCTCATTTGCCGCCGCTGAGCATCTTCTTATTGTGTTACTGATAAAAGTTTTTGTAAAGGGGAAAATGCGCTGGTGTGGTTGTATTCCGTATATTTTCCCAATGTACGCTTTTAACTCCTCCATAATAGCAGTCGGCATATTTACTGTACGGATTCCGTTTTCAGTCTTTGGTGGCGTATAGATATCTTTGCCGCCTTTCCGTTGCATGGACTTTGTGATGCTGATAGTATTTGCATTAAAGTCTAGGTCAGCAGGGTGCAGAGCGAGCAGCTCCCCGAAGCGTATACCTGAATAAAAAAGAATCTGAATAGCGGTATGAGCCATTGTATCGTTAATATATTGCAGGACATTTTGATACTGTTCCAATGTCCAGAACTTCATTGATCTTGTCCGTTTCCCCATATGTCCGGCTTTGTCACATGGATTTTGAGGAAGATTATAGTACTTTACTGCATAATTCATTATCGTTGTGAGTGTGTTCTGTATTCGGTCAAGATATGCGTCAGAATATCCGGCCTGTATGTGTGCGTTTTGCCAGTTCCTGATATCAACCGCCGTTATTTCATTTATTGGCTTGTCTTTAAAGTACGGAAGAATTCTGTTTTTGAAAATATTCTTTTTTCCGTAAACACTGTTTTCCCGTAGTCTGTGACTGATATCCTCTAAATATAAGTCATATAAAGACTGAAATGTCATATCAGGCGTTCCTTGCAGTTTTTCCAGGAATTGCCGCTCCCAGTCCTTAGCGTCTCGTTGCCGTACAAATCCCCTCTTTAATTTCTGCCTACGTTTTCCAGTGTAGTCTGTGTAATAGAATTTGCAATACCATGTACCTGTTTTTTCATCCTTGTAAGTTGGCATCTTTATCATTCTCCTTTTCTTGACCGGCCAGGGCGTGGATCAGGAGATGACATTGTGTGGTTATTTCTTGTCTTTGCGTTGGCTCTTAACAAACTCTGCAAACTTCTTAATTTGTTCCAGTTCTTCTTTTGTGTATTCATCACCGTCAAAGTGTGCGGCAACTGTGTCTATATTTTTGCTTTTGAAGTATTCTTTCATGGCTTCTGCATTCGTGATCGGGCCTTGTGGAGTATCCTTGAATTCGTAGTTATGTTGCATAAATTCACTTATAGTCATGTCGAGCCCATTGGCTATTTTATTTATTAGTTCAAGTTTTCCAGTGTCACTATCTCTCTTTATAAATGAATATAGCGTAGTAGGTGGGACCCCTATTAGATTTGCAAATTCTTTAACTGTAATGTTCTTTTCATGTAATAAATCTTTTAATCTTTTTCCGAGTGCCATGTTTTTCTCACCTCCAGTATTATTAAAACACGAAAACGAATATATGTAAACAACAATTACGAAAAAGAGTATTGACAAGAGTTACTAAAAGAAGTATTATGATAATGCGTAATACGAAAAATAGTAATACGAGAAAAAATAATGGGGAGGGGAGGTGATAAGAAATGAGAATCGACAACACAAAATTTGAAATCGCTTTGGCGAGAAGCGGCTTGACTATCGGACAGGCAGCGGAACGGGCAGGAATCAGCAGACAGCGTTTTTCCGTGATTCTGAACCAGAAGAATGCGACACCAAGAGCGGTAGGCAATATCGCTAGAGGTGTAGGCGTGGATGTAACTGAGATCATAGAAACAGAAGACCATTAACACACCGGCCAGGGCGTGGATCAGTGGATGAGGAAAGGAAGTGAACGGAATGAAGCTTACACCAATGAAAGCGATTCGGGCAAAGTGCCTTGATTGTTGCAACGGGCAGAGAAGTGAAGTCAGGCTTTGTGCGGCGAAAAGGTGTCCTCTTTACCCGTATAGGCACGGACATAGACCGAAAGACGATGAATTTACCATTAAAGAAGATTCGGATTAAAAACCCTTGCGTATAGCGGGAGTTTTTGGAGAGGAGATGTGATGATGACGAGACAGGTATTGACAGCGAAAGATATTTCGGAAATCTGCAATATATCCGAGAGCAAAAGCTATCAGGTAATTCGGCAACTCAATGAAGAATTGAAAAAAGCCGGCTATCTTACATTTCGTGGAAGAGTAAGCAGCGCTTTCTTCTATGAAAAAATGTACGGCATGAGGGAGAAGGACCATGAAAGCTCCTGATAATGTTTTCACTCAGTTTTGCACGGAACTGGAAGCAGCGAAGCAGTTCGGGAAGCTGGGAAAAAACACATTCAAGAAAATCCTTGGGTATGACATGACGTGGCCGGGATTTGCCGAGGATGCGCTCACACGTCTGGAAGAACTTGGATGCAGTCGGGCGCGGGAATATTATGAGGTTGTAAAATTAGAATGGCAGCAGGGACACGAGCAACAGATGAAGAATGTTGCGGCGTGGTATGTAAAACAAAATTTCGATAGGCGGGAGGTGAGGGAGTCACGGAAGCGGCAAGAAGTGGAACAACTGAAAGCGGACTTACAGCAGAGGAGCGACAAAGAGCTATTGATCTTATTGCAGAGGCTGAGGAAGAGCGGAGAGTAGACGGTAATATAGTTTATGACAAAGGAAAGCCCAGGCAGCTCAAGAAGGCTCCGGAGATCGCTAAGGCCAGTAGCGTAATAATAAAAGAACCGGAATGGCTGGTACCGGGGTACATACCAAAGTACGGAATTACAACGATAGCAGGAGAAGGCGGTGTCGGTAAGACATCAATCTGGTGTTCTTTGGTAGCAAGCATTACGACAGGAAAACAATCTTTTCTTCTGGGAGGGCAAATTCCATTTAACGATAAGCCGGAGAACGTTCTTGTGTTATCTGCTGAGGATTCATGGTCTTATGTGTTAAGAGCGCGGTTGGAGGCCAACGGGGCAGATCTAGAGCGTATAAGTTACATATCTCCAGAAGATGACAGGTTCGTTGATCTGAATTTTGATGGGGATCTTCTACGGGATGTTATCGAGACTGTTCGACCAAGTGCTGTTATATTTGATCCACTGCAGGCTTTTGTTCCGCCTAATTTACGGATGGGAGACAGGAATGCAATGCGAAAGTGCTTTTCTCCGCTGATTGGATATGGCGAAAAGTACGGACTAACATCGATTATTATCGCCCATGCGAACAAACAGTCTGGCGTGTGGGGAAGAAAAAGAATCGCAGACAGTTCAGACATATGGGATTCTTCCAGATCGGTGCTAATGGTAGGCGCAACAAAAGATAGTGACGTCCGTTATATATCACATGAAAAATCAAATTGGGGAAAGTTGGAAAAAACCGTCTTGTATACCCTCGATAAATGCGTCCCGGTATTTAAGGCATACACTCCAAAGAAAGACCGAGAATTCATCCAAGAAGATTCACGGGAACGTAATATCCGGCCAGTGGTGGAAGATGCGAAGGATTTCATTATTGAAACGCTTACAGAGCATAAACAGATGGAAGTTTCGGAACTGGACGAGTTGGCGGCGGCTAACAGTATCAGTAAGAACGCTTTGAAAGATGCAAAAGCGGCACTCAAGAAAGAAGGGCTAACCAGAGTGTGGAATGTTGGATATGGAAAAACAAAAAAATTCGTTATGGAGCTTAAAGACGCTGAAAAATCCAACGAGTAAAGAGAAAATCCAGTATTTAAAAGGGGTTGCTTTATTTGAGGATAATCAACGAATAAACGAGAAAGACGCTTATTTACTGGTTGGCACCAACGAGTAAAGCAAGGCCAGTATTTACAAGGAATTGAGCTTTACCGGTGGAATTTCCAGGCGTATATAGGACGGTCAACGAGTAAGAAAGGAGAAGCAAAAAAATGACTAACGAAGAAATGATGAAGCAGGTTATTGAGGATGACAATAAAGAGTTTAAGAAGTATGCAGAGGATAAGCTGCGCAGAGTGGATATCCTGCGTGAGATGGGATACACGGCAGACCAAGCTATAAAACTTATGACATATTTCTGTTTGGAAGAGATTGTGAATGTTTTGGTATCGCCAGAAGCTGAGACAGTGGCCGAGTGCCTGGGCGCCCTTGCCGGGTGTGTATGCGAGGTTCCACTGACCACTTACGCTCCCGGATATACATTCTTCCGAATCGGCGGAAGCGTGGATACTGACACATTGTAACAAAAAGACCCCATAGGGAGCGGGAACTCCCCACAGGGCAGATGTATCTTTCACGGCTGCGGGGCTGTGGAAAGGATACAGGTACATAATAACAGAGATTCAGAGGAAAGGACAAGTGAAAATGAAAAAAGATATGAGTATATTGGAAATCAAGAGAGAGTTGGACATGAAGCCGTACTTAATGGAGTTCATGAAAGCGGTGATAGAGCTGAATGATGAGGAAAGGAAACAGCTTTTGACAATTATGCAGAAAGGGGAATAGTCGTGGTGAGAAAAAATTTGAATCAATTGCAAGCTGAGATAATCGGAGTATCTGCCATTGTGGCGGCTATCAGGGGACAATTTGATAGTGATAACGGGACGAAGTTATGTGATGAGTACATAGAAGCAGCGCTTTATGGCGTGGAAAACCATCTGGATCGAATTGTGGAAGATTTAGAGGAGTTGGACGAGCGGCTTGTGGAAAGGGGGTGATGGCGTGAGTGTGAAGGTTAAAGTGTCATATGAAAGTGGTAAGGATTTGGAAAGGTTAAAAAGAGAAGCTCCGTAGAATAACTACGGAGCTACCCATCGAGACAATTAACTCTCTGAACACATTACAATTAAAAAAATTATTAATTGTTACATGACAACTATAACATAAAAGCAAGGGGAGGACAAGAAGAAATGAAGAAAATTTTACATACCGTAAACGAAATCTTTCAAACGCTGGGCGCTTCGGCCGTGATCTTCGCCCTGCTGTTCTTTCTGACAGAATGGGACGTAGCGGCGATACTGGCAATATCCGGCATAATGGGCGGTGTTTTGACGGTGGTGATGGATGAGGAGGAAGCATGAGCGCAAGAATCACAATCAGTTATGAGACAGAGCAGGAGCTTAGGGAATTGACTAATATTCTGTCTCCTGTTATGAAAAAATGCAAGATTTCAAAACAAAATAACGGAGGATACCGGAAAGCGTATATTGAACTGAAAAACGTACTGGAAAGAAATAAAGTAAGTGAGAGTGGCCGGGAGACAGAGAAGATTTAGGGGCTTGGTGTTAGTGAAAATCCTTATGGATCTGAAAAATCAAATAATCTACTTGAACAATCCTGTGATTAATGTTATAATTGTTTTATAACTAATATATCATAGTACCGCACTCGTTAGAGTGTAAGCCAGTTTAATTGTTAATTCGTTCATAGGCGTGGGAATGACTTAAAGACAGAAATGTCTAAAAGTTGTTTCCACGCCTTTTCCTTTTGGCGTGAGAAATGGATATCGAAAAAAATCAAAATTGGAGGTAGAAAAAATGCAGTTGAAAATCAATGGTAAGGAGTATGAGTTTAAGTTTGGAATCGGTTTTGTCAATGAGATGGACAAGCGGGCATCTGTACAGGCAGAGAATGGCGTGAAGTTTGGTCTTGGTATCGAGGTACTTGTTGCGAAATTGAAAACGTGGGACGTTTTAGCGCTGTGTGATGCGCTGATTGCGGCAAATAAAACAGAGAATCCTAAGATCTCGGAAAAAGAACTGGAGACATATATTGAGGACGAAAATACAGATATTGACCAGTTGTTTGAAAGTGTGATTGAGGGTTTAAAAAAGTCAAATGTTACACGGAAGAAAGTACAGGCGCAGCTCCGGGAGATGGAGGAAGTACAGGGGGATCTAAAAGAATAACTTACGATGACATTCTTGTTCGTTGTATGCGGACATTGGGAATAGACGATTTTCTTACGATCAACCGGATGACAATACCAGAATTTGAACTTCGGATGAAAGCGGCAGAGCTAAAGCAGCTTGACCGGATCCATGAACTTCATATTCTTGCCTGGGCGATTAACCAGGCGAGGGCAACAAAGAGGAATGGTCGACCAGTGTTTAGGACGTTCCGAAGTTTCTTTGATTTCGAGAAGCAGGAGAAAAAAATTCTGGAATATGGGAAGAAGTCGGAACTGTTAAGCCGATACATCCAGAGGAAAAAGGAGTACATGAGCAGGAGGGAGGCGGAAAAACGTGGAGAGCTATAGCGTAAAAGCGATATTGTCAGTTTATGATAAGAGCTTCACATCTGGAATGAATAAAGCGTTATCAACGATCGAGAACGTGGTTAAGAGGACAAATAAGGCGGCCGGGTCCGTAAATAAACTGACAACGAGCTTCAAATCGACAGCGGCGGCTATCGGAGTGATGCAGGTCGCAAGTAAAGCGGTGGATATGTTGGCCGGATCTCTTGACGGGGCAATATCCAGATACGACACGTTGAACCGGTTCCCGAAAGTATTACAGCAGATTGGCTTCTCTGCTTCAGATAGCAAACAGTCTATCAAAGAATTGTCAAAGGGGATTCAGGGGCTTCCGACAACCTTAGATGACGTAGCGGCGACAACACAACGCATCGCCACAATGACAGGAGATCTAAAGAAGGCAACGAAAACAACACTTGCATTAAATGACGCATTTTTGGCAAGTGGAGCCAGTACAGAAGACGCATCCAGAGGGCTGACGCAGTATATTCAGATGCTTTCCAAGGGCACAGTCGATTTGCAGTCTTGGCGTTCTCTTCAAGAGACAATGGGGGTTGCGCTGAACGATGTAGCAAAGGCGTTTGGGTTCGCTGGAGCTTCTGCACAGAATGACTTGTATAAAGCGTTACAAGATGGGAGCATCACGTTCGACCAGTTTAATGACAAGCTTATAGAACTTGATGGCGGTGTAAATGGGTTTGCATCCAGAGCCAAAACAGCATCGGACGGTATTGCAACAGCGATGACAAATGTCCGGACGGCTGTGATAAGGGGAATGACTGGTATCATCGAGGCCATAGATAATGTACTTGCCAGCAACGGACTTCCAACGATTCAGACGAGCATAGAACGGATAGGAACTGCAGCAGAATCGGCCTTAGATGGTGTGAGCCAGTTTATCAGTCTTTTTCAGAAAACAGAAGATCCGGCAAAAAACCTCCAGAACATGCAGAAAGCAATAGAATCGATTGCGCCGATTATGGCAGTAGTGGGGGCTGGCGCTGGACTGGCGGGGATGCTTCCTGTTGTGGATGCAATAGGAGATGGATTTACGGAAGCTTCTCAAAAAGGCGAGCAAATGGCGGGATCCCTTACGAAGGCAAAGGACAAAGCACTGTTGTTCGGAAAAGCTTTGAAAGGCGGGGTAGATCCGGGGAGCGAAAGCTTTAAGAAGTTGAATTGGCAGTCTAAGTTATTTGTAGAACGTGTCACAGGAGTAAAGCAGATTTTAAAAGGGAGCTTTGACCCTGATTCTGCCGGGTTCTCCAAATTTAACAAGTCTTCAAAGGAGTTCCTGTTAAATCTGGACAGGATAAAAAAGAAGACAGTCGATACACGAACAACACTCAAGAATTTTTCAAAAACGGTTGGCGAGACAATCAAAGGTATTCCGGGAAAAGCGTGGAATATTTTACCTGATAATACGAAAGAAAAGCTAACAGAAGTCAGTGATATTATTTCAGGAACTGTAATTCAAGCACAGAATCAATTCTCTAAGCTTAGAAAATCCTTTACGGATGCTTTTTCAAAGGAATTCTCTAAGGGGAAAAGTAAAATTATACAGTTGGGCGATTCGCTAGGAGAGTTGTCATTTAAATTCGGAGCTATGACAGGGCGATTTTCTAAAGACGCACCTCTTGCATGGAAAGCTTTTGACGGATTAAAAACGAAATTAAATGGAATCCCACAAATGTTTGATGGAATTAAGTCAAAAGTGGAGACATTTATTCCAGTTTTTGAAAAGGTCGGTGCTGGAGTTGGGAAGGGGTTAAAACTCGGAGCAGAGACAGGAATGTCGGCTTTTAACAAGATGATTGCTGCTCTTGGTTCGGTATTTAAGGCAGCGATGCTTTCGGTTGGCCCTGCGGCCATTTTGGGGCTTGTAGTGGTAGGACTTGGACTTGTGAATCAAGAGTTTGGTACAGAGATCAATAAAATACTTACTATGGTTCAGAAGAAGGGGCCTGAGATCATCACAACGCTTGCAAATGGGATTGTGTCAAAGATCCCAGAGCTTGCAAATACGGGCTCGGTTCTGCTAAGTCAGATCCTTACTACAATAGCTGGATTACTGCCGTCCATTACTACAGCCGGATTAAATATACTAAATGCCTTGATTGGTGGTGTAACGTCTAACATGGATGTGATCTTGCAAGGGGTTATAAGCTTAATCGGAAGTATTGCAACATCGATTGTGCAACTAGCACCAAATATAATGATGGCAGGGCTTACGATCCTTCAATCATTGATTCAGGGAATCTTGAACAATATGCCGACCATCATACTCGGAATTCAAGGATTATTCGCACAGATCAGCACAGCGATTCAGACGTATTTGCCACTGATGATAACGAAGGGCACGGAGATACTACAAAATCTTGCGACTGGTATTTCTCAGATGCTTCCAGTTATTATAAGATCTGCAATCGAAACAGTTACGAAGTTTGTCTCTACACTTAGTTCTAATGCGGATAAAATACTATCTTCTGGAGTTGAAATTACTAAAACAGTAGTACAGGGAATCACAAAAAAATTGCCCGATATATTGAAGTCCGCAGTAAAACTGATTGTCACTATCGTTGAAGGAATTGGAAGCAATTTGCCACAAATACTTCAATCTGGTATAGAGATTATTGGTGAACTTATTGCAGGGCTTATTAAGGCAATTCCCGATCTTTTAGGGGCGGCTGTTGATTTGGTAGGACAATTAGGAAGGAAATTTCTTGATACAGATTGGGCTTCTGTTGGTAAAGATATTATATCGGGTATCGCAAAAGGAATTAGCGGAGCAGCAGAAGCGCTCTGGAGAGCTGCCAAAAGCGCCCTTGGAAGTTTTAAAGATAAAGTTTTAGGATTTTTCGGAATTCATTCCCCTTCCAGATGGGGTATTTATGTCGGAAAGATGGTCGACTACGGGGTCGTAAAAGGTCTTGATAAGTTTGGTGGGAAAATTGGACAGCAGGCACAGGGAATTAAAATGCTGATGGAAAGAGAATTGGACGATATGGCGCGCGGTACTTTTTCTTTCCACCCACAGCCGGAATTTGCTTACAGTAGCTCGTCAGTCGTTGAATATAGAGATAGACAGATAGGATCATCTGGCGGTGGAAACGGACGGATCTATCATATCGATAACACGATTGAGATAGACGGAAAACAGGTTGCAAAGTCTACCGCCGTATATACACAAAAAGAGCTAGAAAAACTTGAAAAACGAAATAACAGAAAACTAGGAATCAGATAGGAGGATATGAAAACATGCTGTTAGATGAAAAAGACACGGAAGTTATTAAGAAGATTATTCAGGAAGCATCAGAAGCGCAAAGAAAAGATTTTGTGGAAATGTTAAAAGGGGCCGTAAAAGATGGTGTGAATGAGAGCAAGAAGGAGCCGACAAAAGAGGGTATCCTTGCAATCAAGGATCCGTACGAACGGCAAAAAATGATTGCGAAACACATGGATTTATTCAGAAAATAGGAGGTACAGTATGCAGTCTATAAATGATGTGAAAGTTGGTAAGAAAAATGAGCGAATCGTTGTTTACCCAACAGAAATGTGCAAAGTACTTGTTGGAGGAACGAACTATATCGTCCCGTATAATGTGGCAAAACTGATTTCTGATCTTTCCGAGGAATTGGATCATGAACAGCGCAGAAGGAGAAAAGACAATGAAGAAATCATGTCATTCTTAAAAAAGCAGTGTTGGCATATTGCGTATGCTTTAGGAGGAGGGGACAAAGACAGCGTGGCGTATTACGGTGAAAATCTCTTGAGCCATTCCATTGATTTCAAAGTTCCTCTCCCGGCAGGGTATGAGTTTGACGATGGAACAAGAGAAGAAAGTTTTCAGAGTGTTGTGGCAAAACGAATTTTTGAGGCATTACACAGTGCAAGATCAGCAAGAGGAGAGATTATGAAAAGCCTAGATGGAAGTGTTCCATCTGACATCTGTTTATAATTTGTTGCTATGCCATAGATTACTAGAAAACTAGATTAATGGCACGATAATATGACGAGGGATGGTGCGGAGTTTGTCGAATGAAGAACTTGTGATTCTGATAAAAACGGGGAAAAACGAATCTAACAATATGCTTCGGCTCTGGGAACAGAATAGCGGATTGGCCTACAAGATCGCAAAGAAATATACAGGATTTGCGGAACTCTGTGACCTCATGCAGGAAGCATATCTGGGACTGTGTGAAGCTGTGAGATTCTTTGACTGTTCTAAAGGCTCCGCATTTGTAACATATCTCGGATATTGGATAAAAAACAAGATCATACGTTATATTGAAGAATGTTGCCAGACGGTCCGTCTTCCTTCGCATACCGCAGGCATGATCTTGAAATACCAGAAGGCAAGAACCGAGTATGAAAAACGCTTCGGGGAAGAGCCGTCAAAAGCGGAAATCTGCTCGATTCTTGGCATAGGGTATGAAAGATATGAGCAGTTGCAGAAAGATATTAGGATCGGGCAAATAGGGAGTCTGGATGCCCCTGTTGAGGGTGAAGAAGAACCTATGTCCATTCTTGATGTACTCTCCTCTTCTGAAGATTTAGAAGAGGATGTAATAAGGGCGGTTGATGCGGAACGAATGGCAAGAGAAGTGTGGATTGCTGTAGATGACCTTCCAGAGAAGCAGGCCGCGGCCATCCGTTTAAGGTTTCAAGATGGGATGACACTGAAAGAAGCAGGCAGCGTGATCGGAGTCAGTACAGACCGGGCAAGGCAGATACAGAACGAAGGAATCCGAAAATTACGTCAGAGATCCAGGCATTACCATTATCGGCGGTATTATGAAGAATATCTGTCTCCGGCTCCGATCCATCATGTAGGATTAAGCAGGTTTCGCCAGACATGGACAAGTGAGGTTGAACGGGAGGCGTTGGGCTATTGATGAAGAAGGAGTATTCGGACATTTCGGACACCCTAAAAAGGGGAAAGCGAAGAAGTAGTAAAAGATTTCTCGAACAGTACCGAAAAGCATGGCACATAGGCCTTTCAGCAGAAGTGCGGAATGGGAATGTGGAAAGCTCGATTTCGGCCATCCAAGAGCTTATGAAATACAATAAGGCATATGAGCAAAAAGGCAGCTTAAAACAGCTTTTGGAGGACGGCAGAAAGCTTTTAGAACAGCTTGAGGAAGAACGAAGATTCTCTGAGAACATAACGAGAGCAATCCGTGACATAATCGGGAAAGTGGAAGATCCAGAAGAAAGAGAAGTACTTTACTGTGTATATGTAACCTATATGGAACCTATGACATGGGAAAGAATAGCTGACCGGGTGGGATGCTCCAAAACTCGTGTTATGGAAATCCATAGCAACGCACTTGTGAGCCTATCAGACTTGATTCCATGAACAAGAGATCGACAAGGCTTTGTAGAAATGGCACCCTTAAAAACCCTAAGAATACTAAATAATACTAAAAAACAGATATATAGAAAACCTGTCAAAACCGTCTATTTCCACATATATAGCAGGGGTGTAAGTTTCGCCAGCGTACTTTTAAGTACACCGTAGATTAGAGAATGAAAACCTTAAAAAACCTAATGTTCTTGAGTATATAGCAGAGCGCCAAAACTTAGAAAAACTTAGTGTTTCCGTCTATATAGAAGAACTTGCCAAAACTTAACATTTTCTGCATATATAGCAGTACCCTAAAACTACCAAAACGGTACTTTTGAAATTCCAAAACATATAAATGTTGATTATTCAACACCGTACAAAAAAGTACGGGTTCAAATCGAAGATAAAGGGGCCGGCGAAATACAGCCCCCCGGCAGAACTCAGGATATGACAATCGCCCCGTTATTATTAATTTCGGAGGTTGTAGATGTACACCCTCCAGGGGCGTCCATTTCGTTCATCCCTCTATCTTCGTCCATGACATGATGCTATTGAGCATAGGCAATTTAATGACACGATTACGCACGCGAAGCACCGGAGTAAAGGTAGCAAAGTACGACCTTTGGCCTACCAGATCGGGGAGTTGCCGGGGTTCCTAATGTTACGGAAATAGTATATTGTACATGGTTTGTGCTTGTGGTAGTATATAGAAAGGAACAACTGCGTTGCAGGGTGGCTGACCTCTATTCTACATAGAATGGGGGTGGTGCTGATGGACAATAACAAGAATCATTTTGATTTCAAAGACCTTATGGCCTTTGGTATGTTCATTCTGTCACTGCTGACATTCATTTATTTGATTTGTCACTGATGATATAAGGCATAGAAAAAACCACCCCGAAACTTTGGCCGGTAGCAGGGTGGCAATTCTATGTGTCACTAATGTTTTAAGGTCAACCACTTTGTGGGCGGTTGTTCCTTTTTCTATTTACAATATAGCACATTGGTGGGTTATGTTCAAGGGAAATTAGAGGAAACCGTTGTGATTCCTGGTGATACTAAAACGATACTAATATTTTGCGTAAAGAGTGAAATAGAGCATATTTCTATTAGATTTAGGCTCTATAAGTACTGAAAACACTGAGAAAAGTACATGAAAAATCTATGCGTAAAGTGTTGCTACAATCATCGAGTAATTGCTAAAAGCAGATTTTATAGGACTTTCTGAAATTTCAGAAAGTCCTATTTTGCTAAAGTCATAATCTTGATTTCAATTAAATGACCCTTTTCTTTTCTGACTGTGGCAGATAAGAGTAAGTAGGGATAACTCTACCCGTATTCAATCGTTTGAAATCTTAATGAGGTTACTGGGTTATGGTCTTTTCCCCGTAAGTACATCATCATAAAATTTCTGCTTTGTGTCGATATATTCGATACTATTGTTTATTTCCTGCAATTTTTCCAATAATATCTTTTTTCTATGATGAAGCATTAGTTTTCTTTCGGGGATAGTTTTTTCCCCTTGCAGGCATAATGCTACATACTCTTTCATTTCCGCAATGCTCATACCACATTTTTTTAAGCAGGAAAGACTTTTTATCCATGCGATATCTTCATCATCAAAAACACGATAATTGTTACTGTTTCTCTTGACGTTTGGTACAAGTCCTTCGTTACAGTAAAATTTTAAGGTTTCATAAGGCATATTCGTTTCCTTACATACTGCTTTCATAGAATACATGTTTTCAACTCCTCAAATCTTTTCAGAAATTTCAAAAAATGCTTGACCGGTAGTTACTACCGAGTTTTACAATCTGATTGTATTCTGAAGAACACAAGATGTCAAGGAGGTTATGATTATGGAGTATATAACATTAAATAACGGAGTAAAAATGCCAAAACTCGGTTTTGGTGTATTCCAGATTGCAAAGGAAGATTGTGAAAGATGTGTGTTAGACGCTATAAAGGTAGGCTATCGTCATATCGACACAGCACAGTCTTATTTTAACGAAGAAGAAGTCGGAAACGCCATCAGCAAATGTGGATTGCCACGAAAAGATTTGTTTATCACAACGAAAGTATGGATTGACAATTATGGGTATGAACAAGCCAAAGAATCCGTCTTGAAATCTATGAAGAAGCTGAAAGTCGATTATCTTGATTTAGTCCTTTTACATCAGCCGTTTAGTGATTATTATGGTGCTTACAGAGCTTTACAGGAGTTATACAAAGAGGACAAAATCAGAGCTATAGGCGTAAGCAACTTTGCACCCGATAGGCTGACAGATATGATTGCTTTCAATGAGATACCGCCACAGGTTAATCAAGTAGAAGTCAATCCATTACATCAGCAGATACCAGCACAGGAAAACATGGTAAAACGTCATGTCCAAATGGAAGCGTGGGCACCGTTTGGCGAGGGAAAAAACAATATGTTCCATAATCCTGTATTGTTGAATATTGCTGAAATGTATCAGAAATCAACGGCACAGGTTATGTTACGCTGGCTCATGCAAAGGGATATTGTCGCTTTAGCGAAATCAACCCATATCGAGCGAATGAAAGAAAATATTGAAATTTTTGACTTTTTTCT
>CATZVV010000021.1 GCA_958425285.1 uncultured Lachnoclostridium sp.
GAGCCAGCCACCATCCCGGACAAGTCCAACGTCAAAACACGCATGTCTGCAATCGTGTCCGGCACAGTTCCCTCTTCAATTTGCTGAGCCAGACCCTCTGCAATGGCAGTCTTACCAACACCTGGTTCACCAATGAGGCACGGATTATTTTTCGTCCGGCGACTCAAAATCTGAATTACGGAATGAATCTCTTCCTCCCTGTTAAATACAGGATCCAGCTTCCCTTCCTTTGCATATTCATTTAAATCCCTTGCGTACTGGTCAAGTATCGGTGTTGCAGACTTTTGTTTGCCTTTTCCCCGCAGAGATGCATACTCGTTCTTTGCTAAGCCAGCCTCAATTCCGAATACCTCCAACGTATCCATGTATAATTTCTGAATATTGGCACCAAGAATCCCCAATATCTTTGTACACACAGATTCTGTATCCTTTAACGCAGCAAGCAATAAATGCTCTGTTCCAATTTTATCATTCTGAAAACGCTCTGCCTCTAAATTACTTCGTTGTAAAACTTCTTCCAGCTTTGGCGTATATTCCGGACTTTGAGCTTTAGAATCAGCCCCCTCTTCAGAGCGCTGCCGCAGTTCCTGCAGCAGTTCATCCTTCTTAATTCCATTCTCTTTTAAAATACTTGACGCAACACTTTGTGTTATCAGCAAGCCATATAACAAGTGCCCGGTTCCTATCGCCTTACTTCCCAATTCTGCTGCCAGAGCAGCCGCTTTATTGAAAGCATTTTCTGCCTTTTGAGTAAACCTTCGATTCATATTTTTTACCCCATTCCCGCGCGCAGGTTTGATCCTTCAAAAGTTTGGGCACGCGAACACAAACTCATTCTGACAACGAGTTTAACAAAACTCTTGTAGAAAGTCAATGCAAGACATTAAAAATCCAATTCGTCTCTTTTCTGTCTTTGTTTGTACTTATAGTTCTGACCTAACAATTTAAGCAGCACCGTTAAAAGTAGTAAAATTGCAATCATACAGCCAATAATCACTCCATACAAAACTGTTTTCGAATCCTTATTCCCTGTACTCCTGTCCACTGTCTGATAACCTGCCTGTCCACTCTTGTTTACCTTGGCAATCAAATCTCCCGTATAACGCTGCAAGGTCCTCTCTTCCCTATCGAATTGATAAAATTCCGGTGTTTTCGATGCTCCTTTCAAATACAAAAGCAAATAATTATTGTCCAAATCATTTTCCATTGTAAACGCAGGAATCGAAATTCCATCAAGCTGTACCTTTGTTGCAATATACCCGGCTGGAATCTCCGTTAACTCTGAAATATCCTGTACATAAAATTCATATGCATTTTTCAATACAACCTGTCCATTTTTATCCATAACCTCAAAAGAACTTCCATCTGCTCCGCTTTTTTCCTGCAATTCCCTTTTCTTCGTTTCTGCCTTACTCTCTTTTGTAATCTGGATCCGATACTGCCGCACCTTCCCTGACTCCGCAGTGACGGTAACAATCGCTTCATTTTTGCCCTCGTGCAGTTCCTTATTCCCGCTCATCACGGCAGTCGCCTTTTTATTTGCTGTCTGATAAGAAAAAAACAAAGTATCGGTTTTGTAGTCTACGGTTGTAGAATACCGGGTAATTTGGGGGGCAAATTCTGGCACAAGCCCCCCAATTCCACTACATTCAAATTCACTAAGCTTCGTATTCCGACTTAAATTCTCTGGCTTTGAGGTTTTCTCCGGCTCTTTTCCTTCTACGGACGTAGTCCCAACCTCAATGGATAATTGGTTACTAGAAACAGAAAAAACAGTATTCTCTGCATTTACAACTTTTGCTGTATCCGCTGCTTCAATTGCAACATGTCCATTCTTTTTTGCCTCAAACTGCAATGAAAAGCTTTTTTTCAACACTGCCTCTGTATTACCCGTAGATGACACATGCAAGAGTCCCTTTTCACCACTGACTTTATCTCCTCCCGATACAAATTGTAGTATTTTTGAATCGTAACTGATATAAAAATCCACATCCAGAAAAGCTTCGTCCCCAACCACCCGGCAAACTACAGTCAATATATCACCTGCCTTGACAAATGGTGTCTTAGTTGAAAATTCCACATTCGCACTTGCCGCTTCTACTTTGTGTGGAAATATACACAGACCAAATAAAAGCAGAAAAAAGAAAGAACTTATTTTACTTTTAAACTTCATCGGATGCCTCCTTTAATAATAGCCATAACCACTTGGTTTCGGGCAATTTGATGCCGGCATTCCCGAATAAACAGGAATGGAAAAAACAAGTGGTGTCGCATCAAGCGACGTTCCGTACGCCCTCTTCGTACTAATCGATTCCGAATATGCCGCCTGAACATTTGTCATATACTGATGGGTATATGTATTTTTAGCAGTCACATTAAATTTTTGCAAATACCCTGTATTCTGTCCCCTATTAATGTAATTGCTTCCGATGTAAGAAGCACCTCCCAAAATTGCCTTATAACGGTCATCCCAAGGACGCATATATGTAGTCTGATTTGCCGTACCGCCTTTCGCAAATAGCAGCCCATTCAGAGCAGGATTTTTACCACTCACCGCACCAATGTTATAAAAGTTAAAAATTCCCGGATACCCCGATGTTGTTCCAGTAACAGCAATTGTTGTTGTATCAGGTCCCGTAACAACCTCTTGCCGGACTCTGGATGCCAAATGATATGGACTGACACCGGATGCTTTGGCTGCTTCTATAAATGCATTGATATAAGTTATGCTCTTAGTCTGCCCATTTTCAGTATATGAAAAGGTCTTTCCGGCACGAAATGGAGTTTCTTTCAATATTCCCTCTACCCCGGAAGCAACCTGGTAAGTTGGCTGATACTCCAATAATTCAAATTGAAAAATACCCTGCTCGGTCAAAAAGTTTCTTGGGTCCATATAATAAGCAATTGCTTTTTTTGATGCTGCAACCCACGTAGAACCATCAAATACCGTATATGCTCCTGATATGGGATCATATGCTCCTGTCTCCTGAGATTTCCAATCCGTCCCATATGTTACAGGCAAAAGATTATTTCCCAATTCTCTTGATTCTCCTGTCAGGGCACTCTGCCAAGACATGGAGGTATGATACGCCGTAAACTGCCAATATGGATAAATCCGATGTAGATTTCTCAAGCCCGGCTTATAGCTTTCCGGAAAATTCTGTTGTGTCAGATACTTTTCAAACTCTGCATCGCTCATAGCCGTAACAGCTTTTTTCGTTACGACTTTTTCCTTCACTAATTTGACATACCTTGCCCGGACATAACCTTTTCTTGTCTTATTCTGATAGGTAAAAGAAATTCGAAACCACTTCGTACCTTTTACTGTCTTTTCTTTTATAACTTTAATATCCTGCCCTTTTTTTACCCGAACCTTTTTTTGATTGATTTTATAATATATACTCCTCTTCGTAGAAGCTTTACTGCGTACAGCAAGACTACTTTTCACATTGTAAATTTGTGCTGCAACCGGTGTCTTACAGGTCAGTTTTACACAACTTGCAGGCAAGTAACCCACCCGATTTTTCTTTTTATAAAAAAACTTAAGTTTATACCAGTCCACACCGTGTTTTTTTTCCTGTCCCAATACGGTAACATTTCTGCCCGCCTTCAGAGCCACCTTCTTACCAGACGCACGGTAATACCTTCCTGCAGCGGTCTTTCTCATATACGTTTTTGAGATAATAGTGCCCTTCGCTTCAATCGGCTTATAGGTTGTAACATACTTATACGATACAATAGGAACTGGTATTGTAGTACCATTTAAAGTTATGTAATCAGAACTTACATACCCTTCCAAAGTAGTATTATTATATGTAAATGAAATCCTATACCAGCCAGTAAGAGTTTCCAAAATTGTAACAATTGTTCCCGTATTGAGTTGTACTGCCGTTCCCTCAACTTCCAGTCTGGCAAAACTTGTTCCTGCTCCGGTTCTTACATTTAAGCCATCGGTTTTTACGGTTCCCGTTGTAGTCGCTGCCCAGCTCTCCGAAAAGGAAAAGCAGGAAAGTAAAAAAACAAATAATAAAACCCATGTGATTATTCGCTTTATCCCTGATGTTCTCATTGTGTTATGTCCTCCAACTCTCATAAGTGCATTTTCGGTTTAACCATTTTACTTATATAGACTTCGCTACAATGTATACTCTCTCTGAATCATCCTCAACTTTTTTTCCAATCCGGCTTCCAAATGTATCAATCTGCTCAAAGCCCGCTTTTTCAAGGAGTCTCTTTATATCCTCTAATTCATACGCCCTTTGGTAATGGGATTCCTCCATACGGCGATACAGCCCGCTCTCCGGGTCTTGTCTGAAAATAGTAAGCATATATTCATTTGTATTATTTTCTTCATGAAAATAATTCTCCCAAATGTAACTGGCATCCTCCGTATGCTCTACCCACATCTCATTTCCCATAATATACTGAAAACAATAAACAGTTTTTAAATCAAATATAAACAGTCCCCCGGGACTCAAATTATTCTTTGCACTCTGGAAAGTCTTTAACAAATCCTCTTCACTTAGCATATAATTCATAGAATCACAAAGACTGATTATCGCAGACATTTTTTTGTGCAATTCCAGTTCCCTCATATCCTGCTCAATATATAAAATATCTAAACCGCTTTCTGCCCTTTTCTCTACTGCAATCTGAAGCATACTCTCCGAAAAATCTGCACCAATCATCTGGTATCCTTCTTTTGCCAGAAGTTCTGTCATAACACCAGTTCCGCAGCCGGTTTCGCAAATATCGCACTCTGTTAAACCATGCCCTCTTAAATAATCGCAAAGCTCCGTACACCATTCCTGATATGGGATATTATCCATTGCCTCATCATAAATTCCTGCAAACCCTTCATACATTTCCATTTTATCACTCATATACCATACCTTCCTTTCTTTTATCTTCTGCTCCTAAAGGCAGACAATCACCCTTTCATATCAAAACATGAAATACTTTTCGACAAAGAAAAAGAATACAAGTACCCTTGAATAACCTTTCTGCCCGTAATCCTCTCCAATGCCTTCCGATAAAACTCCATCTGCACCAAATAGCGTTTCCTGAGCAATTCTTCCTGTCCATCCTGCAAACGATCCGTCTTGTAATCGATTAACACAATTCCATCTGTGCTCTCATAAAAGCTATCAATAATTCCCTGTACAAGAACTGTCTGCTCACTTTCCTGTTCCACAAAAACTTCTTTGGCCTGAACACCAAGCACAAATGGCTGCTCACGGTACAATTTTCCCTGCGCCATTGCATCCGTCATCTGATTTCCCAATTCAGAATTAAAAAAATGGTATAACTTACGGGTCGGTACTAACTGCCTCTGCCCCGCTTCAATTTTCCCACTCTTTTCCATTTCTGTCAATTGCCGTTCAATATCTTTCTCCTCACTAATAGCCGTAAAATCTATGCCTGCCATGACTTGATGAATAAGTGTTCCAAATACAGCCCCCTGACATTTCTGCCGTTCCAAATTTTCAGAAGAAAGAAACTTCGGTATCGGTGCTTCATTTTCCGCTACACCTTCTGACAAAATATGAAACTCGGGAGTTTCCGTATCCTCCATTGATTTTTTCTTCAAATCAGATACGGATACTTTGACTGGTAAGTCTCCTCCCTGCCAGTTATATATAAACTGTTCCATTCGCCTCAGGCAACGCTCGGTTTCCGAATCATAACAAATATCTGTGTCAAATTTATAAAGTCTCTCTCTGGAAAATGCTTCCGCAATCTGTTCTGCCAATTCACCACCTAATAAATCTTCTTTCTCATAACAGGAAAGCTGGAATACCTCCGAAGTATCCTGTAATATGATCGGCATAAGCATGTCCAAATACGTTGTACTATTCATCCTCTCGAAATAAGAAAATCGGTATCGTTCCCATTCCTCGCAATGTTTCTCAAAGCCTTTGTCGGCACCAGAAAAAATCAATTTCTCCTTTGCTCTTGTAACAGCCACATAAAAATTACGAAGTTCTTCCCCCAAATCCTCCAGCCGGTTTGCTGTCTGAAGATACTTCTGAAACAATGTATTTTGCCGTATCCTTTGACCGTTATCAATTGCCTCGGATGCAATTCCAAGTTTCGGATGAATCTGAAGCCAGTTTTTCTCCTGCCCCACGTTCATCCTGCTCCCCATATCTGCCACAAAGCAAATTGGATACTCAAGCCCCTTTGAGCCGTGCATGGTAACAAATTGCACTGCCTGCTCAGAATCTTCCAATGAGTCTGCTTCACCAATGTCAGATTCAGTTTCCTCCAGCCTTTCCAGATAACGTACAAATTGAAACAGGCCCCGATAGGTCGTAGCATCAAATTCAATTGCTTCCTTCATCAGATATTCCAAGTTTGCTTTTCTCCTCGCAGAATCAGGCAAAGTCAGTATATAATCAAAAATATCGGTTTCTTCATAGATACTATTAATTATATCGACTACGCGCGCATAAGACAACTTTTTTCTCAAATCCTCCAGAATGTGTAAAAATTTTTCTATTTTCTGTTGCAAGTCACAATTGCCCGTATAATTTATTACATATTCATAAAAATGCTTCCTTTTTCCATCCCCCTTAATGAGAGCCAACTCCTCATCCGTAAATGAAAACATCGGAGAACGAAGAACGGATGCCAGAGGAATATCCTGATATGGATTGTCAATGATACGGAACATGTTTACCATCATAGAAATTTCACGAGTCTGGTAAAATCCACTTTTCCGTTTTGCAATCACCGGAATCCCTTTGGCGCGGAATACCTTTTCAAACGGTTTCAAAATTCGTTTTACACTTCTGGCTAATACTGCAACATCCCGCAACTGAGCCCTTCTCAAGCCACCTTCTCCATTCTCAATGAGAAGTCCTGTCTCGTTATCTGTTAACTCCAAAATACGATTCGCCACCATTTCGGCTTCCAATTCTGTACTGACATCCTCACCATGCACAATAAGAACTTCTGTTTTTTCTTCGGTATCAGACGTTCCGGCAAATCTCCTCCCCGGATATAATGCCGCTGCCTGATCATACTCAACACCACCTAAATCCCGATGCATCATCTTCTCAAAAATTCGGTTTGCCGAGTCCAATATCACTTCCCGGCTTCTAAAATTTTTATGTAAGTCAACTCTGCGGTATTGTCCCTCTGATACGCTATAACATTCTAGTTTTTCCATAAAAAGTTCTGGTCTGGCAGAACGAAACCGGTAAATACTCTGCTTCACATCACCTACCATAAAAATATTTGGTTCACCACGACTTTCTCGTGAAATACTACGAAGAATCATATCCTGCACCAAATTGCTGTCCTGATACTCATCAATCATAATCTCCCGGAATTGCCCCGCTAACTCTGCTGCTGCCTCCGTCACAATCCGGTTTCCTTCTTCATCCTGTGTATATAAAATCTGCAATGTCAACTGCTCTAGATCATTAAAGTCTGCCAGACCTCGTTCTCTCTTTAGATTAGTAAACCGTTCCGCAAAGCATAACGTCAGACGCACCAGCTCCTTTAATTTTCCTGACATTAAACAATAATTCTTATATTCCTCTTCACCATTCAACTCAAAAAATTCAGTCTGCAGCTTTTTCAAATAAGCTTTAACACGGTTTCTCTGATTTTTTACAAATTCTCGTTTCTCCGGAGATTCTCCATCACTTTTTTTACGAGACATGATTCCAAAGTCCATATTGTCAAATGTCTGGCGCATCTGTTCATAATCCGACGCCTGTTCCACCTTTTTACAAATCTCTAAGTCCTTTTGCAAACGCTCAAAATACCATCCTGGTCCATCCTTCTCCTGTGTGATTTGCAAAAGTTCCTCTAAAAAGTCCCCCAGATCTTTTATCACAGACTTTACATAAATTAACATACATTTTATCACATTTGATTCCATAAACTTTTCCGAAGAATCGAACGACAATTGCTCTAATATTTTCATTAAATATTGTTCCGGCCATGGTTCACTCATGGCACACGAATATAATTGCTGGATATATGCCTCAAGTTCATAATCACTCCGGTCAAATTTATAGCATTCAATCAAATCAATAAACTCATCTGTTGGATTCTCATACTCTTCCTCCAAAATCTGAGACATTGCATCCTTTTGCAATAATCGGCTTTCTCCATCTGTCATTAAACGATAAGATGGATCAAGCCCAATTCGGTGAAAATAGTTCTGAATGATATATCCACAAAAGCTATGAATCGTTGAAATATGTGCATGGTGAAGCAAGGCAACCTGTTTTGCAAGGTGCTTATTATCCGGATTCTGCGCAACTGCACTATCAATGGCTCGTCCAATCCGTTCTCTCATCTCTGCCGCCGCCGCTGCCGTAAATGTCACTATAACAAATTCATCAATATTTAACGGATTTTCTTCCATAAGTCTTGACATAATGCGCTCTACAAGAACTGCTGTCTTTCCCGAACCTGCTGCTGCCGAAACAAGAATATTGCAGTTACGGAGTCGTATTACAGTCTGCTGCTCCGGTGTCCATCTGACATCACCCAACCTAATCCCTCCTTTCAGATTCATTCTTTAGCCGTTCAAAAATTTCTTCCTGCTTCAGACTTTCCAATTCTCTGTACCGGTACTTTGGATTTTCCGGATCAAACCCGCACACATTCGAATATGGACAATAGTCACAACCTGTTTTTGCACCAAGCAGAGTCGGCCGAACTTCCTTATGCCCTTTCACAATCTCATTTCCAAATTTCTCAATTTCTGTCTCTGTATGTTTGATAATTCGTGAAATAAATGCTCTGCTTCCTATCATACCCTTTCCGGTTTTAATCTGACCATTCTTTCCAGTTGCCATAGGAATCACATTAGATTCTACAGATGGAAGCAAAGTTTCTCCCTGACCAAATGCCATATCCATTGACTGCAATATCTTAGAATCCTCAGCAACCAAACCGCTCATCCGCAATTCACGAGTTAATTCGAGTTCTCGCTCTTCATCCGGAAGATCCATACGACATTGGATCACTGGATCGGAAATATGATAATAGAACATACCTGCCGGTACAACTTCCTTTCCGCGTTGCTTTTCAAGGCTTGAAGCCACTTGCAAATATACAGCCAGCTGCATTTGCAGACCATAATACATGGAGTTCAATTCCAATTTGGTCGTACCGGTTTTGTAATCAATAACACGTACAAATACCTTGTCTTCCATCTCATATGTATCAACCCGATCAATTCTTCCCTGCAGTTCCATTTGTTTACCATCTACCAAAGGAAGGGTTGTTTCTGCTGCGTGGCTGAGACGTGAAAAAGAAATTTCATATCCACTCTGCTCATATCGGCCAGACTGCATCTGTCTGGCAATCGCCCGAACGGTTCGCTTCAGTATACGATTCATTCGTTTTGAAATATAGGCAGTCCTCCTGTCCTGAAAAAACATCTCATTCCTGTATCCTGCAATACTCTCTTCTACACTCTGTTCAATCCATTCATCCATTTGTGTGGGATGAACATCCCTCCAACGAACTTTATTTTTGACGAGTTCACCGGCAAATCGCTCCAATACTTCATGAAATACATTTCCGAAATCGGGAAGTCCAATCCGATACATCTGTCTTTCGTTCAGTTCAAGCCCATAAGCAGCAAAATGAGAATATGGACACCTTGCATACCTTTCTAGCCGTGTAACACTTCCCTTCAACACATCTCCATAAATTAAATCAACCGCTTCTTTGGACAACGTTGTCTCTTCTCTCTCCGAAAACACACGTTCCATGACCTGATCTATCCACTCTGGACTTTTTAATTTGTAATATCGAAACACCTCACACCAGATCGGCGACACTTCCCCTGTATGGTATGAAGATAATCCCTGTAACAAAAATTGTCTGCCCAAATCTGTCCCCAAATAATCACGAGGTGTTTTTTCTCTTTCCCTCTTCACAACAAGCTCTGGGAATAATAGGTGGATTTTTCGAATTAAATAGGACGGTCTTGCCTCACTGCCATCTGTTGCTCTCTGAAAATAAGATAAATAAAGTTTCTCAGATGGCCTTGTTAACGCCAGATACATATAGAACTGTGAGGTAAATACCTGCTCTCGAATACCAGGAGCCAGAGAGAACCCATTTTCTTCCAGAATCATCCTCTCTCTCTCAGACAAGACACCCGGTCCCCCTGTGGTTTTCGGAACAAAACCATCATTGATACCAATAAAAAATAGCACCCGAATATGAGCAAGCCGGCTTCTTTCCATATCTCCAATGACAACCTGATCCATTGATGGCGGTACAAACCCAACAAGACCTTCAGAAATTCCCGCTTGCAAAAGATCACAAAATTCTTTAAAAGAAATTTCTTCTTCCCCTAAAAGTTCAACCATCTGATCAAACAAATCCATTAGCACAGAATAGACGCTGCCATATTCTTTGGCAAGTAAAACCATTCCTGTTTCCTCAAATTCCTTTTCCTTTTCCAATAGCCGCCGATAAATATTATGTCCAACAAGAACATCATAAAGAATCCGAACATATGTCTCTACTGTTTTTTCCCCACCTCGAAATCGTTCCCTTGACTCCTGAATAGAATGGATAAATTTGATTCGAATCTGATTGAGAACTTCCATATTACATTCCCGCCTATAGTCGGGCATATACGACCACTCTCGCTGGTAACCCGCAAAAGTATGAATCCCCTGTGCCAGAACATAATTTTCAAGCAAATCCGTCTCTTCTTGTTCCAACGGTGATAAGCCACACCTCAAAAAACGAAAAGTTGTCTCATAATCAAAATTTTTTCGAAACATCTCAAGCATAGACAAAACAAACTCGGAGCAGACATTGGCACCAATACTTTGTTTGCTGTCAAAAAAGTAACGAATCTTCCGACGGTTCATTTCCATAGACAGAAACTCCCGGTAAGCCTCCAGCTGCCCTGTAATGACTGCAATTTCTCCATACCGGTATCCTTCCTCTGAAATCAGCCTGTCAATCTCTTTCACAACATGGACGGATTCACTTTTGGGAGAAGAGTTCTCCCATATTTCCAATTCCCCACTACTGGCAGAAAATTTTTTATACCGGGTTGCAAACAGATTGCGCTCCAAATGTAACAATTCTCCACCCTTTTTAAAGCGATAAGGAATTTTTTCTTTCCCTCTCCCAGTGTACACCGGCTCCTCCACCAATACATCTATTTCTCCTGCCAGTTTTGTCATTGCATGAAGTGTCTGCCGGCTCAGATAAAATAACTCATCACGGGTTCTTCCATTTTCAAAATCCAATACAAGATACATTTTCCCGCAAACCCGAAGAAGTTCTCGGATCAACTCATATTGACTCGGAGTAAATCCGGTGAACCCATCCAGTGTAATTGTACTGCCTCTTAACATTTCAACATCTGGCACCACCTTAGACAATTGAGGCAAAATCTCCTCTGCTGTCATATATTCGGTTCCAAGTTTTTCAAGAAAGCATTGATAAATAAGCTGCAAATCCTTTAATTTATACTCCATCAGTGAACCATGATTCGCAGCGGAAATCATATCTTCCATTTTTTCCTCATCGACACGATATAAAAGCAATTCGCAAAGAAATGATTTCAATTCATCCAAAAAGCCAGGCTTTTCAATTCCTTTTCCAAAATATTTCAGTTTCCGTTTTTGCTCTGCAAGAACTTTTCTTACAAGCATTGTCTTTCCCGTATCCTCCAGAACAGTCCGTTTCCATGCCGGAATTTGCTCAAATACACGGTAAGCTAATCGATGGAAGGAAAGGACATCAATATTCATAATGCCCCTTCCTTTGCTTTTATTGACGCATATTCTTTGCGTTTCGAGCGTAAACTGTTCGGGAACCAATACAAAAAATTGCCCTTTCTTATTAGTTTCTGCCTCCCGGCAAACCGTATCATACAAATAATCTGATTTCCCAGAACCGGCCGGTCCCAAAATAAATTGTAAAGACATTTCCTCCTCCTTATCATAAATTACAGCCTTCCCTCATACAATATTAATAACCCTTTGAATCTATTGCACTCCGGGAGGCTGCTACTATTATGGCAAAAACAAAAATCGTTGTACTTCAAATGAAAGAAATTATATATACTGCAATCTTTGTGGGACTTGGAATTTTGCTGATTCTTCTTTTAATTTTTATGTTCCTTCCCTCATCCGAGGAAGAATCTGTCCCGACAACCGGACAATATAACCCCGGCGTATACACGTCCGAAATACAGCTTGGGGAATCCACACTAAACCTTGAGATTGTCGTTGATGAAAACCAGATTAAGTCTGTTGATTTTGTAAATCTGGAAACATCCGTTACTACTATGTACCCGCTAATCGAGCCTTCATTGGAAAACCTGGAAAGCCAATTAATCGAAGGCACAGATTTTGATGAAGTTACATTAACGGAAAAGGGAAAGTATACACAGACTTTAATTTTGGATGCCATTCGAAATACACTTTCCCATGCTTCATCTTCTCAGACACCGGCTGCCTAAATTATGACAGCTGGATTTTGTCTAAATCAGCTTTCCACAATGCATAACTTGCATCACTCGGCATTCGCCAGTCCCCTCGCGGGGATAATGCAACAGAGCCAACCTTCGGGCCATCCGGCAGGCAGGAACGTTTAAACTGCTGTGAAAAGAATCTTTTATAAAAAGTATGGAGCCATTTATAAATGGTTTCCTTTTGATACTTTCCATCAAACGTATATACCGCTAAGCGAAAAATTTTAGATGGCATATACCCAAAACGCATAATAAAATACAGAAAAAAGTCATGGAGTTCATACGGACCCACAATATCTTCTGTCTTCTGTGCAATCTTACCATTCTCCGGAGGCAGAAGTTCCGGGCTTACCGGAGTATCAAGAACATCATATAGTACTTCCCTGAGAGGTTTCCTTTCACATGTATCTGCATAGTATAATACCAAATATCGAACCAGTGTTTTAGGGACTGAACAGTTTACACCATACATTGACATGTGATCGCCATTATAAGTAGCCCAGCCTAATGCCAGTTCCGACATATCTCCGGTCCCAATCACCATTCCATTTTCCTGATTTGCAATATCCATTAGAATCTGTGTCCGCTCTCTTGCCTGTCCATTCTCGTACGTAATATCATGTACACTAATATCATGTCCAATATCCCGGAAATGCACTCGGACTGCTTCCTCGATACGGACCTCTCTCAATGTAATTCCCAATTCCTTTGTCAATTGAACCGCATTATTATATGTCCTGTCTGTTGTCCCGAAACAAGGCATTGTTACACCAATAATATTCTCCCTGGACAAATCTAATGCATCATATGCCCGAACCGTAACGAGCAATGCAAGTGTTGAATCAAGCCCTCCGGAAAGGCCAATTATTGTTGTCTTGCATCTAGTGTGCAAGAGCCTTTTTTTCAGCCCTGCTGACTGAATATTTAGTATCTCATCGCATCGTATCTCGCGGTCTTCCTTTCCATCCGGTACAAACGGAGTCTTTTCATACTTTCGCGTCAATACGGTTTCCTGCCCACAATCGAGCCGGAAAGAGTGAAACCAATACCCTTCAGACTCTGGATCCTGATAAACCGGATAAGAGGTCATACGACGTCTTTCATTAATCAAGCGCTGTAAGTCGACCTCTGTAAAAACTGCTCCGTTTTCAAAGCGTCTGGATTCTGTTAGCAAAGTCCCATTTTCGGCAATAAGATTGTGTCCAGAAAAAACCAGGTCCGTAGTAGACTCTCCCTCTCCGGCAGAAGCGTATAAATAGGCACTAATAGTTCTTGCAGACTGAGATTTTACAAGGTCTGTCCGATAAGCGTTCTTCCCTGTGTTTTCATCACTTGCGGACGGATTTGCCAAAACCGTCGCTCCAGCCATAGCATGATAAGAACTTGGTGGTATCGGCACCCAGAAATCCTCACAAATTTCTACTGCAACCTTTAACTCCGGCATATCCTCACAGACAAAAATCTGTTTCGCTCCAAAGATGATTTCATCTTCAAATCCCGGAAGGTTTACTGTTATATTTTCTTCCGGACCTGCTGCAAAATGCCGCCCTTCATAGAATTCAGAATAAGATGGAATAAAGCTTTTAGGAACAAGCCCGAGCAATTCACCGTGGCAAATCACGGCT
>CATZVV010000022.1 GCA_958425285.1 uncultured Lachnoclostridium sp.
CAGGTGTTTGAGGATACAACCGGACTATGACCGGGAGTATAAGTTGTTGGTGAAGGATCTGCTCTATCTTTTACACTGGCACCTGGAATTTTTAATAATAGTTTCGATGGGATTGAACGCCCGCTTGAGGAAATTGCAAAAGAAAGCGGTGCTTTTATCCCAAGAGGTTCGAATGTAGAGTCATTAGATGTGCATAAGCTTTGGGATGTTACGGTAGAGGTAGAGGTTGGCCAGCATGTAGATGGTGGTACAATTATTGCAACAACACCGGAAACAACAGCAATTGTTCACAAATCAATGGTGCCTCCGAATCTGAGCGGAACTGTAAAAAAGGTAGCAAATAGCGGAAAGTATACGATAAACGATACTATTGTAACGATAGAGACAGATGAGGGTGAAACGAAGGAGCTTTCACTTGCTCAAAAGTGGCCGATTCGTGTACCGCGACCGGTACATAACCGATATTCCATTGACCGTCCACTCATCACTGGTCAGCGTATATTAGATACACTTTTCCCAATTGCAAAGGGAGGAACCGCTGCTATTCCAGGAGGGTTTGGCACTGGGAAGACAATGACACAGCATCAGCTGGCAAAGTGGTCAGATGCAGATATTATTATTTATATTGGATGCGGAGAACGTGGAAATGAAATGACAAATGTATTAGAGGAGTTTACAGAACTGATTGACCCGAAATCAGGAAATCCACTGATGACAAGAACGACGCTGATTGCAAATACATCAAATATGCCGGTTGCTGCCCGTGAGGCAAGTATTTACACGGGGATTACACTGGCAGAATATTACCGGGATATGGGGTATCATGTTGCAATTATGGCAGATTCTACTTCCCGATGGGCAGAGGCACTCCGGGAATTATCCGGGCGCCTGGAAGAAATGCCGGCAGAAGAAGGTTTCCCGGCTTATTTGGCATCTAGACTTTCTGCGTTTTATGAGCGTGCTGGATTCATGGAAACATTAAATGGAAAAGAGGGCAGTGTAACAATTATTGGTGCGGTTTCACCACAGGGCGGGGATTTTTCTGAACCGGTTACACAGAATACCAAACGTTTTGTAAAATGTTTCCTTGCCCTTGACCGTTCGCTAGCATATGCCAGACACTTCCCAGCGATTCATTGGCTTACCAGCTATAGTGAATATGTACCTGATTTGGAAAATTGGTATAATAAAAATATTGGAAGTGATTTTGTATCTTATCGTAATAAAATACTTAGTCTGCTTTCACAAGAAAATAGTTTAAATGAAATTGTAAAGCTGATTGGAAGTGATGTATTACCGGATGATCAGAAATTGGTACTAGAGATTGCAAGAGTAATACGCCTTGGTTTTTTACAGCAAAATGCTTTTCATAAAGAAGATACTTTTGTTCCGTTGGAAAAACAGTTAAAAATGATGGAAGTAATATTATACTTATATGAGAAGTCAAAGCAGTTGATTGACATGAATATGCCGATGGCATTGCTTAGGGAAAGTCCGATTTATGAAAAGCTGGTATCTATAAAATATGATGTAGCAAACAATGAACTCGAAAAATTTGATGAGTACAAGGTAATGATTGATGACTATTATAACGAATTCATGAAAAAGAACGGATAGAGGTGAATGCTTGTGGCAGTAGAATATTTAGGACTTAGTGAAATCAATGGTCCCCTTATCGTTTTAGAAGGTTTGAAGGATGCATTTTTCGATGAAATTGTAGAATTTACCGTAGATGAAACAAAGAAAAAAGTAGGTCGTATTATTGAGGTCTATGAAGATAAAGCAATTATACAGGTTTTTGAGGGAACAGATGAAATGTCTTTGCAGAATACTCATACACGATTGACAGGACGCCCAATGGAAATTGCAGTATCAGAGGAAATGCAGGGTCGTATTTTTAATGGAATGGGAAAACCAATTGATGGCTTAGGGGAGATTCATTCCAATGACCGCAGGGATGTGAATGGACTTCCGCTTAATCCGGTATCCAGAGAATATCCGAGGAATTATATTAGAACGGGGATTTCTGCAATTGATTGTCTGACAACTTTAATTCGAGGTCAAAAGCTTCCCATTTTTTCGGGAAACGGGTTACCTCATGATCAGTTGGCAGCACAGATTGTAAAACAGGCATCGTTAGGAGATAACTCTACGGAAGAGTTTGGTATTGTATTTGCAGCTATGGGAGTGAAACATGATGTAGCTGACTTTTTTCGTCGGACATTTGAAGAAAGCGGCGCCATGGATCATGTAACAATGTTTTTGAATCTGGCAGATGACCCTGTTGTGGAACGTTTGATTACTCCTAAGGTTGCATTAACAACGGCGGAATATTTGGCATACGAAAAAGATATGCATATACTTGTTATATTAACAGATATGACATCCTTTGCAGAAGCAATGAGAGAAGTTTCATCATCAAAGGGTGAGATTCCAAGCCGAAAAGGGTATCCGGGTTATTTATACAGTGAATTTGCAACTTTGTATGAACGTGCCGGCATTGTGAAGGGTGGTAAGGGATCGGTTACACAGATTCCGATACTGACAATGCCAAATGACGATATTACACATCCAATTCCTGACCTGACAGGGTATATTACAGAAGGGCAGATTGTATTGGAACGATACTTACATCAGCAGGATATTTATCCGCCAATTAATGTGCTTCCTTCTTTATCCCGTTTGATGAAGGATGGTATTGGAGCCGGATTTACGAGAGAGGATCATCAGGATCTTGCGAATCAGTTGTTTTCTTCCTATGCTCATGTAGGAGATGCCAGAGCACTTGCCAGTGTAATTGGTGAAGATGAACTTTCCACCACAGATAAGAGATACCTGAAATTTGGTGCTGCATTTGAACAAGAATTTGTAAATCAGGGAAAAGAGGAAAATCGGACAATCATCCAAACATTGGAAAAAGGTTGGGAACTTCTTCATATCCTTCCGAAAGAAGAGTTGGATCGTATTGATACAAAAATTCTATCAAAATATTATAAAGAAGAGTTGTAATTGGTGTAAAAAGAAGTTACAATAATAATTAGGAAGGAAAGGGCGGTGACAAAATGGATACAAATGCATTTCCGACCAAAGCCAACCTGATGAATGCCAAAAATTCTCTTTTGCTTGGAAAACAGGGATATGACCTGATGGATAAGAAGAGAAATATTCTTATTAAAGAATTAATGGAATTAATTGATAAGGCCGCAGATATTCAAAATGAAATTGACAGTACATTTACAAAGGCATATCAGGCATTGCAGCAGGCCAATATTGAAATGGGAATTCGAAATATTGAAGATCTCAGTATGACGATACCAATTGAAGATTCAATTCGGATTAAATCCAGAAGTGTAATGGGAACAGAAATTCCTTTTGTGGAATATGAAGAAGGAGAACGAGTGCCGGTTTATCCATTTATGGGAACAAGGGTATCACTGGATGAGGCTTATTTTCAATTTAATAAGGTAAAAGAACTGACAATACGCCTTTCTATGATTGAAAATTCAGCATACCGCTTGGCAAATAGTATTAAGAAAACTCAGCGGCGTGCGAATGCACTGAAGAATGTTACGATACCACGGTATACCCAATTGGTTGCAGATATACAAAATGCGTTGGAAGAAAAAGAAAGGGAAGAATTTACAAGGTTAAAGGTAATAAAGAGAAGGAGTATTTCCGAATAAAAATTTCAGAAGGAATGCACATATGGGAAAAAGTAAGAGAGAAAAACTTGTCAATGTACGCAGGTTAACATCCGGTATGATTGTTGGACGTGATGTATATTCAAAAAATGATCGGTTACTGGTAGCAGAAGGAACAATTCTTGATGACAACATAATCGCCCGTATTACTTTTTTTGGGGTTTTATCAATATATGTATTAGAAGAAGATTTTGAAGAAGATGAGTTGTCAGAAGATGATGAAGAGGGCGAAAAAGTATTTCGCGAGTTTCATAAATGCTACGAAACTTCGATTATTAATGTTGCGCATGGTTTTAATCAGATGATTGAAAATGGAAAGGATATTGATGAAGAAGCAGTTGTTGATGATGTAGACGCCATTATTGCCAGAACAAATACAAAATACCAGGTATTTGATATGCTTCATTATATTCATGTATTTGACGATGAGACCTATATGCACTCTGTGAACTGTGCTCTGATTTGCAATGTGTTCGCGGGATGGCTGGGAATGTCAGAAACGGAGAAGCATAAGCTTACGCTATGTGGTTTGTTTCATGATATTGGCAAGCTTCTTATTAGTAAAGATATTCTAAAAAAACCAGGCAAACTTACCGAGTCGGAATATCAGATTATTAAGCAGCATCCGGGAAAAGGGTATAATTTTTTAAAAGAAAAAAATATGGAAGAGGTAGTTTTGAATGCTACACTTTTTCATCATGAGCGTAGAAATGGTTCTGGGTATCCAATGGGTCTAATGGAATCAGAAATCCAGCCCTTTACAGCAATTACAGCAATTGCGGATGTTTATGATGCGATGACATCAAATCGCGTGTACCGGAAAGGTCTTTGTCCATTCAAAGTAATCCGGATTTTTGAACAGGAGGGTCGGGAAGAATTCACACCAGATTTTTTGGTGCCATTTTTGCGTAACCTTGCGGATACGTACCTTCAACATGACGTAAAGTTAAGTGATGGCCGGAAAGGAAGGATCTTACTTGTGAATGAAAAAGAATTATCCAGGCCGTCTGTTTTGGTTGGAAATAAATTAATTGATTTAAGCAAGCAGAGAAATCTGGATATTGTAAAGGTTTTATAGAAGAAAAGGTGAAAGTATTTTTGCTATATAATTTTTATAGTAATCAAGCCCCTCCAAACTCGTTTGAAATAAATGAGTTTGGAGGGGCTTGATTACAGTTTGTTTTCTCCAAATAAACTGGTTAGTTATACAATTTTCAGTGCTACCTTTTCTATTTGACAAGTATTACATTAAGCCTTTATAATAAGAACAAAGACTTGTTAAACGGTAAAGCGAGGAGGATAAAAATGGATATTTTTGTTTGTGTAGGAAGCTCCTGTCATCTGAGAGGTTCATATGACATTATTAATCTGATGAAGGAAAAATTAGAGGAACATAATCTGACAGAAAAAGTAAATTTAAAGGCGGCCTTCTGTCTTGGAAAATGTACAGATGGCGTTAGTGTGAAGTTCAATGAAGAAATTGTCTGTGGTGTATCAAAAGATAATTTTGAAGAAATTTTTCAAACTTATGTTTTAAGTGCTATGGAATAGGAGTAAGTTATGAACACATATATCAAATCCAAAAGAGCGAATTGCAAAAACTGTTATAAATGTATTCGTCATTGTCCGGTAAAATCAATCCGATTTTCAGACAATCAGGCTTATATTGTAGAGGATGAATGTATTATGTGTGGGCGCTGTTATGTTGTCTGTCCACAGAATGCAAAGTATGTTTCGCCAAATGTAGAGGATGTAAAGCGATTGATTGAAAAAGGAGAAGAGGTATATGTCAGTATTGCACCTTCCTTTGTTGCAAACTATCAGAATTCTACATTTTCAGGGATGGAAAAGGCATTAAAGAAACTTGGTTTTGCAGGAGTAGAGGAAACTGCAATCGGTGCAACAATTGTAAAGACAGAATATGAGGAAATGATAAAGAGAAGGGAACAGAAAGTGTTGATTTCCTCGTGTTGTCATACAATTAATACATTGATTCAGAAAAAGTTTCCTGAGGCATTATCTTATCTTGCTGCTATTGATACGCCAATGGTTGCACATTGCAAGAAGATCAAGAAAGAGCATGAAAATGCAAAGATTGTTTTTATTGGTCCATGTATTTCCAAAAAGGCAGAAGCAGACCAGTACCAGGAAATTGTAGATTATGTGCTGACATTTGAAGAACTGAGCAGTTGGCTGGAAGAAGAAGAAATACAAATTGAATCGATTGAAGATACCGGTGTTAAAGGAAGAGCTCGTATGTTTCCAACAACCGGGGGAATTATCAAAAGCATGATACAGCAGGATGAGAATTATACGTATGTTAGTATTGATGGCGTAAAAAATTGTATGCGTGCTTTACGTGATATTATTGATGGAAAAATGGAAAATTGTTTTGTTGAAATGTCAGCTTGTATCGGAAGTTGTATTGGAGGGCCGGCTATGAGCCGTGAGCAGAGACATCCCGTAAGTGATTTGATAACAGTTGCAAAATTTTCAGGAGGAAAAGATTTTGAGATTGAGACAGTGCCGGATATAAAAAAGGAAATTCCCTATATTGGTGTTCATCAGAATCTGCCGGGAAATGCCCAGATTGAGGAAATTCTTCACAGCATGGGTAAAAAGACAAAAGAGGATGAATTAAATTGTGGCAGTTGTGGATATAACACATGTCGTGAGAAAGCAGTCGCTGTTTATTTAGGAAAAGCAGAAATCAGTATGTGTCTCCCATATCTAAAAGAAAAGGCAGAAAGTTTTTCTGATACAATTATCGGGAATACACCAAATGGAATCATTGTATTAAATGAACAGCTGGAAGTACAGCAGATTAATAAATCAGCTTGTGAGATGTTAAATATAAAGCATGCCAGTGATATACTAAATTGTCCGGTGGTCCGGATTTTAGACCCGATTGATTTTATTACAGTTAGTAATACAAAGCAGAGTATACGGGAAAAGCGAGTATATCTGGCTGAATATGAAAAGTATATTGAGGAAACAATTACGTATGATAAAAATTCTGATGTTATTATCTTAATTATGCGTGACGTATCAGAGGAAGAACGTCAGGTACGTGAGAAAGAAAAATTAAGTAAGCATACGGTTGAAATTACAGATAAAGTAATAGAAAAACAAATGAGAGTTGTGCAGGAGATTGCGCTGCTTCTTGGTGAAACGACGGCAGAGACCAAGATTGCGTTATCGAATTTAAAGGAGACATTAGAAAATGAATAATCTTTGTACAGAAATCGGCTACTGCAGTCTGATTAAAAAAGGTGAGCAGCTTTGCGGGGATCACGTAGAGGTTGTGGAACAAGGAGAAAATTCATTTGTTATGGTTCTGGCCGATGGGCTGGGCAGTGGGGTAAAGGCGAATATACTGGCTACGCTAACTGCAAAAATTATTTCAACGATGATGGCGGCGGACTTGAGTGTTGAGGAATGTGTAAAAACAATTGCGGCTACGCTTCCGGTTTGTGAAAAAAGAGGAGTTGCTTATTCCACCTTTACAATTATCCGGGTTGTAGATAATGAAGAAGCAGAAGTTATTCAGTATGATAATCCAAACGTTATTTACTTAAAAAATGGGATAAGTACACCATACCCGATGCAGCATATGCAGTTCGAGGGAAAGGATATATACAGTTCAAAATTTTCTTTGGAAGAGAATGATGTATTTGTCGCTATGAGTGATGGAACGATATATGCTGGTGTCGGTCAGACGATGAACTTTGGCTGGCAGAGAGACAATATCGTTGAGTTTATGGAAGCCAATTACGATAAAGCATATACAGCAACAACACTTGCTTCGCTTCTTCTTGAGCAATGCAATAGCTTGTATGCCGGCGAACCGGGTGATGATACGACAGTAGGAGTTATTAAGATTCGCCGGAGAAAGCCTGTAAATTTGTTAATGGGTCCTCCGGTTGATCCGAGGGATGTCAATAAGATGATGTCATTGTTCTTTTCTAAGGAGGGAAAGCATATTGTATGCGGGGGTACAACATCAGAGCTTGCAGCAAAGTTTCTTGGCAAGCCATTGGATGCAGATATTGATTACTTTGATCCTGAAATTCCACCAACTGCCAAAATAGAAGGTGTGGACTTAGTAACAGAGGGGGTTATTACAATGACCCGGGTTCTTCAATATGCACAAGACCGTTTGGGGAATAATGAGGAGTATATTGCATGGTCGAACAAGCCGGATGCAGCATCACAAATTGCCAGACTGTTGTTTGAAGAGGCAACAGATATTAATTTCTATGTAGGAAGAGCCGTTAATTCAGCACATCAGAACCCGAATTTACCAATTAGTTTCAGTGTTAAAATGAGACTGGTAGATGAGCTTTCAGAATGTCTTAAAAAGATGGGGAAGAAGATAAAAGTTAGTTATTTTTAATCACTAATATTAAATATAGGAGGATACCATGAGAAAATTTGACACTAAGATTCAGCATTTGAAATACAAAGTACTTCGTTCTGTTGCAAGACATGCGTGGGAAGATGACTTGTTGGAAAATATCTCCGAGATACCAAAAGAAATTGTCAAAGGCCCGGAAGCTACAATGAGATGCTGTATTTACAAAGAGCGTGCCGTAGTTGGAGAGCGTGTGAAGCTTGCAATCGGAGGGAATAAAGAAAACTCTAATATCATTCAAGTATTGGATATAGCCTGTGATGAATGCCCAATGGGCGGTTATGATGTAACAGATGCCTGCAGAGGATGTATTGCACACCGCTGTGAGGATGTGTGCCGGCGTGGTGCCATTTCCTTTGATAAAAATCAGAAAGCAGTAATTGATAAAGAGAAATGTGTTGAATGCGGACAGTGTGCGAAGGTATGCCCATATGGTGCAATTCATAATTTTTTACGTCCATGTGAGAGAGCTTGTAAGATTAAAGCAATCAATATGGATGAGCAGAAGAAGGCAAAAATTAATTATGAGAAATGTATTTCCTGTGGTGCATGTGTGTATCAGTGTCCATTTGGTGCAATTCAGGATCGTTCTTTTATTTTAGATGTAATTCGTTTGATAAAAGAAAGCAAGAAAAATCAGGAGTATAAATTATATGCGGTAGTGGCACCATCCATTTCCAGCCAGTTTAGTTATGCAAAACTGGGTCAGGTTATTACGGGGATTAAGGAACTTGGATTTTACAGCGTTGTGGAGGCTGCACTTGGAGCTGATATGGTATCTATGTCAGAATCTAAAGAACTGGTAGAAAAAGGATTTCTCACAAGCTCCTGCTGTCCTGGCTTTGTAAAATATATTGAAACAGAGTTTCCTCAGCTTGTAAAAGACATTTCTCATAATGTGAGCCCGATGGTGGCAATTGCAAAATATATGAAAGAAATGGATCCGAATACGAAAGTCGTATTCATAGGACCGTGTACAGCAAAAAAGATGGAATTCCAGTTAGATAAGGCAAAGGACTATATTGATTCAGTAATTACTTTTGAGGAGCTGCAGGCACTATTTGATAGTCGGGATATTGACATTCAGCAGTTGGAGGAAGGTGTCCTTGATAATGCTTCCTATTTTGGAAGAATTTTTGCCCGCAGTGGTGGGTTGACAGATGCAGTTGCAGAAGCGCTGAAAGAACAGGGTTTTGATGATGTTCCATATAATCCAATCTCCTGTGATGGAATTGAGGAGTGTAAACTTGCATTATTAAGAGCAAGTAAGGGGGTTCTTCCCAATAACTTTATTGAGGGAATGGCCTGTGTCGGAGGATGTATTGGCGGTGCGGGCTGTCTGACACATGGTGCAAAAGACAAGTCCGAAGTTGATAAATATGGTAAAGAGGCATTTGAAAAATCAATTCAAGATGCAATTAGCGTTTTGTAGAATGGGGATTATCATGAAAAAGTATAGCAGTTTGGTATTTTTAGTAATAATGTTGGCAGTATTCACCTTTAACTCAGAAAATGTGGCTGCAAAGGCATCGTGGCCAGCAGGTCCGAGCGGGGTTTCTGCCGAAGGGGCAGTTGTGATTGATATGAAATCCGGCATGGTTTTGTATGAAAAAAATATGCACGAGGAATTATATCCCGCGAGTATAACAAAGATAATGACGACTCTTGTAGCATTGGAGAATTCTTCTCTGGATGAAGTGATAAAATATGATGCAAGTGCAGTTCTTGGATTAGAGCAAGGGTCATCAAATGCCGGAATTCAGGTGGGAGAGAAATTGACAATGGAGCAGTCGCTGTACTGCGTTATGCTCCCGTCTGCCAATGAAGCGTGTAATGGAGTCGCACAGCATATTGCTGGAAGTATCCAAAACTTTGCAAAAATGATGAATGAGAAGGCGAAAAAGATTGGATGCAAAAACACACATTTTGCAAATCCGAACGGACTGTGGATGAAAAACCATTATACGAGTCCTTATGATATGGCTTTGATTATGAGGGAGGCAATGAAAAATGAGACCTTTCGCACAATTGCGGGAACAACCCGCTATGATATTCCAAAAACAAATAAGACAAAGGAAATCCGCTATCTGGCAGGACATCATCAGATGATTTATCCAATCAACCAGCCACAGTATGGTTACGATTATGCAATTGCAGGGAAAACGGGATATACATCAAAATCTCAGGCAACACTTGTAACAGCTGCGAAAAAGGGTGATATGGAGTTAATCTGTGTTGTTATGAAAGCCCGGTCGGGTGTTCAGGGGGAGCCAAATATTTATACGGATACCATAAAGTTATTTAATTATTGTTTTGAGAAATTTTCACAACATAGTATTGATGATGGTACAGCGTCGGAATTAGCGGATGCTTTTATGTTTACAAAATTTAGTCCATTCTTTGATACAGGAAATGCTACATTATCTTTGGAGGGGAATGGTAGTGTAATTCTTCCTAAAAAAGTTTCTCTTGATAAGACCACGAAAAAAGTTCAGTATTACAATGAAGCAACTGAGACCTCCGAAGGGAAGGTAATTGGACGGGTATCTTACTATTATGATGGTAAGGAGGCCGGAGGCGCCAACATTCTTTATAGAAAATCAGAAACGTCCACGATTCTTTCTGATAGCATTGATATGACGGAATGGCTTCAGGAAGCAGTTGAGGAAGCATCAACGCCTGCATTTCCATGGAGAAACCTCTTGATACTAGTTGCGATTTCAGCAGGGGTAGCAGCAGTGGCAGCTTTTATTATTATGAAAATAAAAGAATATAAAAAGAAGGCGAAAGTTCGTAAACATTATAAAAGAAACCGTAATGAGCATTTACCGGACTATTTGAAGCGAAGAAAAAAGTAAATGTTAATGTGTTAATGGTGAAAAAAGGAGAAGAGTATGAAGAAAAAAATGATGGGTTGTATAGTTTGTATTCTGGCAGCATCTGTGCTTTTAACTGGCAATAGCATAATGGCAAAGCCTGTAAAAAAAACTATAGTTAAGACAAAGAAGATAACGATGCAGACGGGGCAAAAAAGGACAATTAAGTTAAAGAATAAGAAAAAAAATGCGAAATATATCTATAAGTCTTCGAAAGCTAAAATTGCTAAAGTCTCAAAAAAAGGTGTAGTTACTGCGTTGAAATCGGGAAATGTAAAGATTTCAGTGAAAGAAAAATTTAAGGGAAGAACAAAAGGAATTGGTAGTGTCACTGTTCATGTTAAGAGAAATAATATATTAAGTCCCGTTCAATCTCCAATTGGAGATTTGCCAACGCAATCGGCACCGGCAATAACAACCTGCCCATTAGTGACACCGACACCACTGCCAATACAGGGAGAAGCAGAGGAACCACAACAAACAGCAACCCCTAAACCACCGGTAAATCCGGAAATTAAAGATACACCACTAACCCTAAATAGTTATCAAAGCGGAGTATCATATGGAACAAAAATAGAAGAACAGTATTATTCATCAACAACAAAAAAAGACCGTAATGTGATTGTTGTTCTTCCAAATGGCTATACGGAGGAGAAAAAGTATCCCGTTCTTTATCTGTTCCATGGAGGGATGGGGGATGAAACGGATTGGATACAGGGAAATATCGTCTCCATGATTGGAAATATGATTGCGGACGGCGAAGCAGAAGAAATGATTATCGTATTGCCAAATTGCCGGTGCCGTGAGGATGATTCTGCAGCAAATGCGGATGGATTCGCGCTTGGACATGTTCAATCTTTTGACAACTTTATAAATGATTTTAGAGATAATTTGATGCCTTACATGGAAGAGAATTATTCCATTGCAACAGGACGGGATAATACGGCAATTGCAGGACTTTCTATGGGAGGGCGTGTGGCATTACATATTGGATTCTCACTACCGGATAAAGTAGGGTATACAGGAGCGTTTAGTCCGGCATACGGAATTTTTCCATACACAAACAACGGTTTAACTGAAACAGGATTGTTTAACGAGGAAACATTTACTTTGCCGGATGAATATAAAAATAGTACTTTTGTGCTCCTGAACACGGGTAATCAGGATACGATGGTAAGCGGTGAGCCGGCGCGCTATCATGATACCTTGACGGCGAATGGGGTTCACCATACATTTTATACGTTAGATGGAAATCATGATTGGACCGTATGGAGAAATGGATTTTATAATTATGCAAGGTATTTATTTAAATAGTATGGAGGTTTATATGAGAAAGAGAATATTTCGAATCATCAGTCTATTGATGGTATTAGCTGTTTTAAGTCAGAGTGCATTTGTTGAAGCAGCAAAACTAAAAGCAAAACTTAACACAAAAAAGATTTCTATTCAGAGGGGAAAATCAAGGAAAATTCAAATTCGTAATCGGAAAAAAGGTGCTGTGTATACATATAAATCTTCCAATAGAAAGACCATAAAGGTTTCTAAAAAGGGAGTAATAAAGGCCTTAAAATACGGAACGGCTAAGATTCAGGTAAAAGAAAAATTGAATAAGAAAACAAGGAAGGTGGGAACTGTAACTGTGAAGTGTGTGAAGCAAGAAAAGGCTATGCCTGTTTCAACGAGCACAGAGGCACCTGTATCCGTCTCTGGTACACCATCCACGACACTAAATATGACACCGTCGCCGTCTCAGACAGAGACTCCGGTACCGACAGCAACGCCAGATCCACCCATTGAATTACAACCAATTACATATGAGATTCCGGAAGACTTTGATCAATCTCGAGAAGGTGTCACTTATGGGACGGTAGAAAATCAAAGATATTATTCGTATACAACCGAAAAATGGCGTAAAGTTAATGTGATTTTACCAACGGATTATAAAACAGAAAAGAAGTATCCCGTTTTATATTTGCTCCATGGAATTGGTGGGGATGAAAATGAGTGGTTAAATGGAGGAAATCCAGTCTATATTATTGGTAATCTAATCGCGGAAGGACTGGCAAAGGAAATGATCGTTGTGATTCCGAATTGCCGTGCCCGTGCGAATGACGCGGCGACAAACGAGTTTTCATTGGATCATTATGCAGCATTTGATAATTTTATTAATGACTTACGAGATAACTTAATGCCTTTTATACAGGAAAATTATTCCATTGCGACAGGGCGAAAGAATACAGCGATTGCCGGTTTATCTATGGGAGGGCGGGAATCGTTAAATATTGGTTTACATATGCCGGATACTTTTGGCTATATTGCAGCATTTAGTCCGGGGTATGGGGTTTTTGCCTATAGTGCAAATGGTGTTTCAGAAGAGGGCTTGTTTACAGAAGAAACATTCCGTCTTCCAGAGGAGTATAAAGATAATACATTACTTATGATTAATAATGGGATTTCAGAAGGGGGCGAAAATGCAATTGGTGGTACCTGCCATAAAGCACTTGATAAAAATGAAATTCCGCATTTATTTTATGTGACCGAGGGAGGACATGACTTTACCGTGTGGAAACATGGTTTATATAATTTTGCATTGCAAATCTTTGAGGAAAGTAAATGATAAAACTTTATCCCTATTGTGCTTGATGTATCAATTAACTTTGCCATATTAATCATTGTTTTGCAGAAGAGGCTTTGGTATATTGTTTCTATAAATAGCAGTAAAAATAAAAGTCCAGCGGTGATATGTCAAGTAAATAAAAATAAAAAAACTAGTTCTTTTTG
>CATZVV010000023.1 GCA_958425285.1 uncultured Lachnoclostridium sp.
ATGACTCATGTCCTGCTAAGAAGCAGAAGCACTCTGTCTCTTCCTCTAATAACATCTTTCCAAGATTACCATGTCCAAGACCTACTTTACGTGTATCTGCTACAGAACCTGGAATACAGAAAGCCTGAAGTCCTTCTCCGATTGCTGCTGCTGCATCTGCTGCACGTTTGCATCCTTTTTTGATTGCAATTGCTGCACCTACTGTATATGCCCAGCATGCATTTTCAAAACAGATTGGCTGAATTCCTTTAATCTGATCGTATACATTCAGACCGGCATCCTTTGTAATCTTCTCAGCTTCTTCAATTGAGGAGATTCCATACTCAGCTAAAACGCCGTTAATTTTATCAATTCTTCTTTCATATGATTCAAATAAAGCCATTCTTCTATGTCCTCCTCTAATTATTTAATTTCCTCATCCGTTCTCGGATCGATAATTTTTACAGCATCATCTACACGGCCATACTGCCCGCATGCTTTTTCATAAGCTGTATTTGGGTCGTCACCTTTTTTGATAAAGTCTGTCATTTTACCAAGACTTACAAATTTATAACCAATAATCTCATTATCTGCATCCAAGGCGATACCTGTTACATATCCTTCTGCCATTTCCAGATAACGAGGACCTTTTTTCAAAGTACCATACATTGTACCAACCTGTGAGCGAAGCCCTTTTCCTAAATCCTCCAAACCAGCACCTACCGGAAGTCCATCTTCTGAGAATGCACTCTGGGTTCTACCATAAACAATCTGTAAAAATAATTCTCGCATTGCCGTATTAATTGCGTCACAAACCAAATCTGTGTTAAGAGCTTCCATAACAGTTCTTCCCGGTAAAATCTCAGATGCCATAGCAGCTGAGTGTGTCATACCAGAACATCCGATTGTTTCAACCAAAGCTTCCTGAATAATACCCTCTTTTACATTAAGTGTCAGTTTACAAGCACCCTGCTGTGGTGCACACCAGCCTACACCATGTGTTAAACCGGAGATATCTTTTACTTCTTTTGCTTTTACCCACTTTGCTTCCTCAGGAATTGGGGCAGCACCGTGATTTACGCCCTGTGCTACTGGACACATTTCTTCTACTTCTTTTGAATAAATCATCTTGTGACTCCTTTCGATTTTTATATTGTTAAAAAAACAACATATCTATCTAAAATAATACAATAATCTGCTTTTTTTGTCAAATCATGACTATCTTTTTTCTGTAATTTCATTTTGGTTTTTATAGATACAATTCTCTGATACATACCCTCGTACAGAAGAAAGGGGATATATATTACTATGACTCCCAATTACTGTCCCCGGATTCAAGACGCTGCCACAGCCAACCTCCACAAAATCACCCAGAATGGCCCCCATTTTTTTCAGTCCGGTCTTTACTTTTTCACGGCCGACACGAATTTCAACCAATGTCTTGTCCGATTTTACATTTGATGTAATCGAACCTGCACCCATATGAGATTTATATCCGAGAATAGAATCCCCCACATAATTATAGTGAGGAACCTGCACTCCATCAAACAAAATTACATTTTTTAATTCTGTCGAATTACCAACAACAGCTCCTTTACCAATAACGGCATTTCCACGAACAAAAGCACAATGTCTGATTTCTGCTCCTTCATCAATGATAACCGGTCCATTAATAGAAGCTGTTGGTGCGACTGTTGCCAACTTTGCAATCCAAATATTTTCACCTTTTTTTTCGTACTTATCCGGCGAAAGAGTGTTTCCAAGTTCAATAATAAAAGAACTGATTTTCCCTAAAATTTCAAAGGGATATGTACTTTCTTTTAAAAGTTCCCACGCAATCGTATGATTGGGTTCAAATAATGCTTCTGTCTTCACAATTTTCCTCCTCCTGACTTTTCATAATATGGCAGTACCGAATGATAATATCGGTTTAACCGCGCAATTTCATTTTTCTGTTTTGGATCATTCACCCATTTTGTCACAAACGCATTTAATTTTTTCATATATTCATCTGAACCAATTGTTCCACCTGACACACCGTCTAACCCTTTCTCCCAGCTGGCAGTAAGGGTTGGATTGAGCATTGCCGGAATGGTGCACCAAACAATTCCATATACGAGTTCTCCTTTTAATGTAGGCATTATCATCTGTGTTTTTTGATTTAACTTTAAATAGCCAATATGAAACAATTTTTCCAAAATTCCTGAACGTGTTGCAGATGTACCGATTCCACTTCCTTTTATCTGAGCCCGTAATTCTTCATCCTCAATCAATTGACCTGCATTTTCCATTGCGAGAATCATAGACCCGGAATTATACCGCTTAGGTGGTGAAGTTTCTCCCTCTTTCACATTCATTGAAGAGATATCCAATTCGGTTCCTTTTTTCAAGCTGATTAAATCAAAGGCATCATTTTCTTCATCTTCCTCTGGGTTTTCTTTCTCTTTTGAAAAAGAAAGTTTAGATATTATCAGAAACCCTTCCTTTACTAGGACTTTTTTTGCCGCAAAAAATCTCTCCGTAAAAAACTCCTGTTCTGTTTTTTTACTTTTTATTGCAACTGTAACATTCACTTTCTGGTATTCCGCAGGGGGATAAAAGATAGAAAGAAACCGTCTTACTATTACCTCGTACATTTTACGAGCCGTAGGTGTAAGTGAACCTAATGCACCCAATCCCTGTCCCGTTGGTATAATGGCATAATGATCTGTTATCTGCTTATCATTAACATATCGTGTCTTTTCCAGTCCCTTATACCACTCATTCTGCAAAATTTCATTGCAAAAAGAAGAAGTTAATGAGTATCCTGACAATCCTCGAAGATTTTTATGTATTTCCTTCGCTACAGCCGTAGAAAGAACACGGGCATCTGTTCTCGGATATGTCACCATTTTTTTCTCATATAACTCCTGAATGATTTTTAATGTTTCTTCCGGACTAATTTTAAATAATTTAGATGCCAGATTCTGTATTTCTGCTAGATTAAATAAAAGCGGAGGATTTTTCCGCTCCTTTTTCTTCTGGACAGTTTCTACAATTCCCTTTCCCTTAGTATCCGATACCATCAACTTATCAATTAAGGCAAGAGCTGTCTCCTTTTCCTTAAAACCATTTTCTTTATAAAGAACTGGTGAACCAAAATACTCAGAGCCGTCTACGGCTTTCCACTCTCCCTGAAATGAGGACTCACCATAAGTAAAATCTGCTAAAACACGGTAAAAAGGAGTCTTTACAAAATCTCTGATTTCTCGTTCTCTTTTTACTACCATGCCAAGTACACATGTCATGACCCGTCCTACAGCAACTGCTGACCATTTTTTTTCCTTTGCACTATTTGTAAGCCAGTTCCCATACTTCAATGTGAGAACCCGGGAAAAATTAATTCCCATTAAATAATCTTCCTTGGCACGTAAATAAGCAGAATCCGCAACTGCATCGTAGGCTGAAATAGCCTTTGCTTCCTTGATTCCCCTTATAATTTCTTCTTCTGTCTGAGAATCAATCCAGACACGAAGCTTTTTTTTGGAGTCGGGCACCTCTGCCATCTGGTCTACTAATCGGTATATGTATTCTCCCTCGCGTCCCGAGTCTGTACATACATATATCGTATCCACGTCTTCCCGATTCAAAAGTTCACTCACCGTCTGAAATTGTTTTTTCACATTTGGAATCACTTCATACTTAAAATCTTTCGGCAAAAACGGAAGTGTATCTAGCGACCACTTTTTCAATGAAGGGTCATACACTTCCGGGTAACTCATTGTGACTAAATGACCGACACACCATGTAATAATTGTGTTTTCCGATTCCAAATAACCGTCACACTGTTTTGTCTTTAGTTTTAGAACTTTTGCAAATTCTTTTGCCACGCTCGGCTTTTCTGCAATAAATAAACTTTTAGGCATAGCTGTCTTTAATCCTCATCCAAGATAAATATTTCACGTAGAATAGCCGGCAGACATTTAAAAGCAGTCATTAGCAACACTGTCGTACAAATGCATTTTACAATTTTGGTAACATCAACCTTAATGTCCATTTGGCAACCTTTTTTGCTGTCTGTACAGCAAGAAATTCCTTTTTTGCTCATATTTCTCCTCATTTCTGCGCTGCTTTTTGCGCATAACAGGTTTGTTGTCAAGCAACGCACAGACACAAACCTGCTGAGTGAAAGGCAGAAAAAGCTTTCACTCTTTTCCCTCCATTTCAAAGCATTTTCTCAAAAGCCTAAATCTTCACCTACTAAAATCACTTTAATACGGTTCTTAATATTAGACTTTCTTGTCACAACTACCTGGCAGCAAATACAATCCTCCACAAGACAATCTCCGCATTGTCCTGTTTTCGCACATGGTGTATCTTTTTTTAGTCTCATTGTATTTGGCGGAGAAGCAATATTTCTAACTCGATCAATGGCTGATTGAATATCGGGTGTTATTTTATTCATTCCCGCAATTACCAAAACATATTCAGGACCATAGCAAAGGAAACTGACGCGGTTTGCATACCCATCAATATTAACCAGTATACCATTATTTGTAATTGCATTGGAACTCATAAGGAAATAATCTGCATTAATACTTTTTGCCTTCATTTCTTTCACTTCCTCTGGTGTTTTTGCTGCATACCGGTCAATCACTTCTACACCACTCTGCGGCAGATAATCCAAAAGTCCAACCTCTTTCAGTGTAGCTGAACCACCAAAAGCGACAGTCATTCCTGGCTTCAAAAGTAATTTCAAGTGCTTCTTCCTTTGTATCGGCATAAAAACCTTCCATACCTCTTGCTTCCATCTTATGAATCATATTTTCAGCTAATACTTTTCTTGCTTTTAATTTTACTGACATCATTGAAAAACACACCTTTCAATATGCCTGCGAAACTTCCGCAGGCATAATTTTTCACATTCATCCCATTCCGGAACAACACAAACAGCTTTGTGAAAAGCAACCGCATCAGCGTTATTTTTCACACTATTAATACAGTGGATACTTATCTGTTAATGTTTTCACGATTTCTTTTGCTTTTTCTGTATTTGCTTCGTGATGATCAATTAACATTGCAATTGCTTCTGCAATCTGATCCATATCCTCTGTATTCATACCGCGGCTTGTGACTGCTGCAGTTCCCAGCCGGATTCCGCTCGTAACAAACGGAGACTGCGGATCATTCGGAATTGTATTTTTATTTGACGTAATGTTAGCATCATCCAGCCATTTCTCAACCTCTTTACCGGTCAGTCCTTTACTTACCAAATCCACTAACATTAAGTGATTATCCGTACCACCGGATACAATGTCAATACCACGGTTCTGCAGACCTTTGCATAATGCCTGTGCATTGTCTATAATATTCTTTCCATACTCTTTAAAACTTGGGTCTAATGCTTCTTTAAAGCACAGGGCTTTTGCTGCAATAACATGCATTAAAGGTCCACCCTGAATACCAGGAAAAATTGACTTATTTAATTTATATTCAGTTGCAAATTCTTCAGAAGAAAGAATCATACCTCCACGCGGTCCGCGAAGAGTTTTGTGCGTTGTTGTCGTTGTCACATGCGCATATGGAATCGGATTTTCATGGTATCCGGATGCTACGAGTCCCGCAATATGTGCCATATCTACCATCAGAAAAGCACCTACTTCATCTGCAATTTCCCGGAATCGTTTAAAATCAATCTTACGGCAGTATGCACTGGCACCGGCAATAATCATCTTTGGCTTACAGTCTTTTGCAATACGAAGCACCTCATCATAATCAATAAATCCCTTATCATTTACACCATACGGAACAATGTTATAATAAGTACCTGAAATATTTGCGGGACTTCCATGTGACAAATGTCCGCCATGGTCAAGATTCATACCCATTACCGTCTCACCCGGCTTCACCAGAGCAAAAAATACTGCCATATTAGCCTGAGCACCAGAATGTGGCTGAACATTGGCATACGTACAACCAAACAGCTTCTTGGCACGATCACGAGCCAAATCCTCTACAATATCCACATACTGGCATCCGCCATAATAACGTTTTCCAGGATAACCCTCTGCATACTTATTTGTTAATGTACTTCCCATTGCAGCCATTACTGCCTTGCTTACAAAATTTTCTGAAGCAATCAGCTCAATATGGTCATTCTGGCGTCCTGTTTCCTGCTCCATTGCTTTTGCCAACTCAGGGTCAGCATTTTTCACTTCATCAAAAGAATACATTTCTCATCCTCCATCATTTATTCATCAATTGCTTTTCCAATATCATTTCTCATATATTTATTTTCAAAATCAATCCACTTTGTCGCCTCATAGGCATTCTTCCTTGCCTCTTTTAAACTATTACCTTTTGCTGTAATGCCAAGAACACGTCCTCCATTTGTCACAATCTGGTCACCGTCAAATTTTGTTCCGGCATGGAATACATAATATCCGTCTTTGTCTTTAAAGTTTTCAAAGCCAGTAATTACCTTTCCCTTCTCATAGGCAAGAGGATAACCGTCAGAGGCGAGTACAACACATACAGCCGCATTATCCTCAAACTCCAATGGTACCTCATCCAACTTTCCATCAATACAGGCATTCATCACATCAATAATATCATTCTTCATACGCGGTAATATAACCTGTGCCTCTGGATCTCCAAAGCGTGCATTGTATTCCAGTACTTTGGGTCCATCCTCTGTCAGCATCAATCCCACAAATAAGATTCCTACAAAGTCTCTGCCCTCTGCTTTCATCGCATCCATGGTACGCTGATAAATATTTTCTTCACAAAATTTTTGAACTTCCTCTGTATAGAACGGACTTGGAGAAAATGTTCCCATTCCTCCGGTGTTCAAACCTTCGTCATTATCCTTCGCACGCTTATGATCCTGTGCGCTTGTCATTGGTAATATATGAGTTCCATCACAGTAGCAGAGCACGGAAACTTCCCGTCCGGTCATAAATTCCTCAATAACCACGCGATTCCCTGCATCTCCAAAATGCTTATCCAGCATAATTTCCTTCACTGCCTCTTTCGCTTCATTCAAGGTCTGGCAAATCAAAACGCCCTTTCCAAGTGCAAGCCCATCTGCTTTTACAACAATCGGCATTTTGCATGTTTCCAAATAAGCAATTGCATCCTCTGCCGTCTCAAAATTTTCATATGCCGCCGTCGGAATGTGATACTTTTTCATCAAATCCTTTGAAAAAGCCTTAGAACCTTCAATAATTGCAGCATTTTTTCTAGGTCCAAACACACGCAGGCCACGTGCTTCAAATACATCTACTACACCTGCAACTAATGGATCATCCATACCGATAATTGTCAAATCAATCGCTTCTTTTTCTGCAAAATCTGCTAATTTCTCCAATTCCATTGCAGTAATATCGATACATTCCGCATACTGCGCAATTCCAGCGTTTCCCGGTGCACAATAAATCTTTGGCTGATATTTACTTTTTGCTACACTGGCAGCAATCGCATGCTCCCTACCGCCGCTTCCAACAATAAGTACTTTCACTTGAATCCTCCATTCTATTATAAATCAATTTGCAAACTATTTATCTATACGATGTACAACACCATCTTTGACCTCTATTTTCCCATTTGCAATCAAATTAATTGCTTCTGGAAAAATTTTCCATTCTGCTTCCTCCATGACCCGAAGCTGTAGCGTTTCCGGTGTATCATCTTCCTTGACGTCTACTGCCTTTTGCAGAATAATCGGACCGGTATCCGTTCCTTCATCAACAAAGTGAACGGTGGCTCCCGTCACTTTATTTCCACGTTTCAATACACTTTCATGAACCTTCAGACCATAGTATCCCGGACCACAATGTGAAGGAATCAGAGAAGGGTGGATATTCACAATCCGGTTCGGATATGCTACCACTAAATTTCTCGGAATAATTACCAAATATCCGGCCAAAACAATTAACTCGATTTTATATTTTCTCATCAATTTCAAAAGTGCATCATTAAACTCAGAACGTTCACCAAAATCTTTCGGAGAAAGTACTTCACTTGGTATTCCTGCCTTTTCTGCACGTTCTAATGCATAAACATTCGCTTTATTACTAACAACCAATTCTAAAGAAACATTTTTTATTGTTCCATCTTCCACACCGTCAATAATGGCCTGAAGATTTGTTCCACCACCAGATACTAAAACTGCTGTTTTCATCGTAATCTCCTTCATACTGTCATTACTACTGAAGTGTAATTCCTCTTTCACCGGCTTTGATTTCGCCCAGAATATATGGAGTCTCACCAGCCTCTTGAATTGCTGCTACAGTCTTGTCCACATCTAACTTATCAACTGCTGTAATCATACCAACACCCATGTTGTAAGTATTGAACATGGATTTCTCGTCAACTCCGCCGTCCTTTGCCAGCATATCAAAAATAGGCAGTACCTGAAAACTACTCCTGTCAATAACTGCATGCATCCCCTCACATAGCATACGTGGAATGTTTTCATAAAAACCACCACCTGTAATATGACTGCAGGCCTTAATTTTTACGCCTGCCTGTTTTATTTTCCGGAGTGCCTTTACATATATTTTAGTTGGTGTTAAAAGTGCCTCACCCAGCGTTTTACCTAAACTTTCATAGTATTTAGAAAGTGCTTCTTTCTCCATCGGGAAGACATTTCTTACAAGTGAATACCCGTTACTGTGAATACCGGAAGAAGCCATTCCGACCAACACATCCCCTGCCTTTAAATCTTTTCCGGTTATCATATCTTTCTTATCAACAATCCCAACGGAAAAGCCTGCCAAATCATATTCGTCCACCGGATAAAATCCCGGCATTTCTGCAGTTTCTCCACCAATAAGTGCTGCATCTGACTGTTTACAGCCTTCTGCAACCCCGCTGACAATTGTCGCAATTTTTTCCGGTTCATTTTTTCCACAGGCGATATAGTCAAGGAAAAATAATGGCTCACCGCCTGCACATGCAATATCATTCACACACATTGCTACACAATCAATACCAATGGTGTCATGTTTATCCATAATAAAAGCCAGTTTTAACTTGGTTCCGACTCCATCGGTTCCGGAAACCAGTGTTGGTTCTTCCATTCCCATAAACCTTTTCAATGAAAACGCCCCTGAAAATCCTCCAATATCTGTCAGAACCTCGCTTCGCATCGTTGCAGCAATGTGCTCCTTCATTAAGGCAACAGCTTTGTATCCTGCTTCAATATCGACTCCAGCTTTTTTGTAATCCATGAATCAATTACCTCCTAAGTAATGTTTTTTCAGTGTATTAACCCAAGTATTTTCAGTGTAGCATACTTTTCCTTTTTTTACAATATAAAAGAAGACACAGGAATCTGTGTCCTTCTTTATGCTATCTATTATGTCCGGCATATTGTAGCATCAACCAATCTTCCAGTAATTCTAAATTTTCTTCTGAATGTTCAACCTCCCTCGCATATCTTCGTGCCACCTCACTGATATCGCGTTTTGTCAACTGTCCCTGCTCTAGCCAACGGGCCATCAAAAATTCCTGAATCATTAAAACTGAGAATACCGCTAATGCAGCTTTTGAATAAATCCATTCGTCATAAACCGCTCCACAAAAATATGTATAAATGAAAAATGTCACGAGCTGTCTTCCTATTTGTTCCCATTTTTTTTCATTTTCACTGTATTTTCCATAGGATTCCTGAAATTCATTATAAATTTTTTGGTATTCGCACTCGCCCTTTTCATAGAGTCGTTCCCATGTCAACAAAAGCAGTTCTCCCCATGATTCATCCAGAAGTTCCAGTTTCAAAAGCACTATAAAATACTTCGTCTTCTTTTCATATGATGAAACTCCAAGACAATCTTGGGGATACTCAAGGGCATGCTCTAACACACCGTCTACATCAAAAAAACGTTCCTCGTTCACACACTTTTGAATTGCCCCTGATAATTTTAAAATCATTTCCAGCCGTACTAAAAAAGGAATCTCTTTCTTATTTAAAATCTGGTAAATCTTCTCTCTCGCATCCTCTAGCTGAGTAAATAAAAGAAGATTCATCATTCCAAACTCATCTTCCTCTATTTCATCCTCCCACTCAACAAATTTTCCATTGTTTTTATTAGCAAAAATCAACTCTGCTGCAACCGGGCAGGACAAAGAGAGAGAATATTCCCTCTGACCCTCAAATTCTTCTATATGCCTCGGATAACTTTGACAGGTTTCACAGAGAAAATTTTTCCCCAGTTCACTTTGCAAATCACATAAATGATTTTCATTTAGGAAACAGCATCTTCTTCCATTTTGAAGAAATATTCCTTCCTCCCAGTCAATCTCATTCTGCAGCCGCTTTCCAAACTCTCCCTCTACCATCCTGTACCTCTCAAGACTTTCGTCATCTACTACAACCTGCCACCCAGCACAACAAGTAGCAGGGCAGGCTCCGGCAATACATTGAAAGTCATCGTAATAATCCGGTTTTATATATTTCATTCTTAAATTCATTCCTCTCTGGTTTTAAATCCCAGGCTCTGTACCAACTCCATGTCCTTTTCGATGCTTATACCATCTGTCGTAAGCATATCTCCGGAAATAGCGGCATTTGCACCGGATTCAAATGCCCATGCTCCAAAATCCGGTAATAAACCTCTTCCTCCTGCCAGCCTGATATAGGCCTTCGGCAGGATAAAACGGTAAACCGCCACCGTCCGGCAAAACATATCATAATCAATTTCCGGCATATATTCAAATGGGGTACCTAGAATTGGAGTAAACCGATTGATTGGAACAGAATGAATATCTAGTTCCCTCAATGTAATTGCCATATCAATCCGGTCCGATACAGACTCCCCAATTCCTATAATTCCTCCACTGCAAACCTGCATCCCAGCTTCTTTTGCCTGTAAAATTGCACGAACTTTGTCCTGAAAGGAATGTGTCGTACAGACTTTCGGAAAATAATTTTCTGCTGACTCCAGGTTATTATGAATTCGTGTGATACCTGCTGCTTTTATCTTCTCATACTGTTTTTTATTCAAAAGACCAAAAGAAGCACACACTGACTGACCGGTTCGCTCACGTATTTCTCTTACAGAATCGCAGACCTGATCAATTTCACTTTCACTTAGGCATTTACCAGATGTAACAATAGAATATCTCATAATTCCATGCTTTGCATTATACTCTGCCTGCCGGACTAACTCTTCTTTCTCTTGCAGAGCGTAAACCTCTACTCCAGAATGATAAGCAGCAGACTGGGCACAAAACTTACAATCTTCAGAACATTTCCCACTTTTCCCATTAACAATAGTACAAAAATCAAAATAATTTCCACAAAATGCTTCTCTGATTTCATTTGCTGCCTCGCAAAGTTCATCAATTGGAGCTTCATATAATTTACATGCCTCTTTTTTTGTAATCTTATAACCACCGCAAACTTTTTCTTTTAATTCTTCTATACACATAATCTTCCATCCTTTCATACTAACTATCTTATGATAGAGGCCTTCTCATGTCAACCATTTTATTCTTATAGGTTTACGATTAATTTCTTATATAAACTCTTTTGCTTCTTCTAAACGACTATAAAACTGTGGATAAAAGTCCTTCTCTATGTCATATGGCTTATTAAAAAATTGCATCAGCAAATACATAGCATACTGTTTTCTTTCTTGCTCATTCTGGCTCTTTACAACAAGATGTTCCCACCTTTTGAGAAACTTATGCCATGATAATACAAACCTTTCATACTTTTTTATATTTGGTGTATCCATCCACCCACTCACTCGCACTTCTGTCTTTAATTCATACTTGCACTCATGTATCTGAAGAAAATAGTGAAAGCCGTTTTCCTCGTAAATCCTTCCAAGAGGAAAGAGCCGGCAAATACCCGGACGATGCGGATGGATACTGCACCGTCCACCCTCTGTCAGATAAAAACATGCTTCCTCTCGTCCATTCATCTTCACGTTAGGCAAAATCAATCCATCTACTACATTCAATTCTATTCCACCTTCCATCAATTCCTTTATGGTACAAGAAAAGCAGCTCATTAGCCGATATATATCATACGGATCTAAAACAATTGATGTTCCCATTGCATGACAGCAATCCGAACATCCTTTGCAATCGTTGCATCCAGCGAGTACCATATCATCTCTATGATAAAGTTTTCCGTCCGAAACAGCATTCATATTCCAGTTTCTTTTCATAAGTTCCTCCATTTTTCCATGTCATTCATAATCCAGCTTCATTCTAACCAAAAACACCCCTCGCTATAACCGAGAGGTGCAAATGATTTATATTCCTATTTTCTGTTTTTCTGTAAAAATGCCGGAATTTTGATCTCTTCCGTATCCGACGTCTGAGGTGTAATCGGCTCCGCCACCGGTCTGCTTGTCACAATCGGACGCTCGCTAGATGCCGCTGTCTGAGAAGCTTGCTGATTACTGAAAGTATTATGTTCTGTCTGGCGGTTCTGACCAATTCCCTGAAGGAAACTTGGTCTTGCCGTATTATTTTTCGCTGAATTCTGATTTAAAAAACCAGGTCTTCCAAAGGAAGCTGCCTGAGGCTCTCCAACTTCATGAAGACCAGTAGCAATAACCGTAATAGAGGCTTCATCCGGTCTGGAATCATCATACATAGCACCAAAGATTATCGTTGCAGTTTCTCCCGCTAATTCCTGAACATAAGAAGCCGCTTCATTGGCCTCAATCAAGCTGATTTCACCGGAAATATTTATAATGACATGCGTAGCACCTTCAATGGTTGTTTCAAGCAATGGACTTGAAATTGCCTGCTTCACTGCATCAATACACTTGTCATCACCTTTACCTTGTCCAATACCAATATGAGCAATACCCTTATCCTGCATAACCATTTGAACATCCGCAAAATCCAAATTAATCAGGGCAGGCAAGTTAATCAAATCGGTAATACCCTGAACTCCCTGCTGCAGCACCTCATCAGCTTTACGAAGTGCATCCGGCATAGTTGTCCGGCGATCCACAATTGCCAACAACTTGTCATTTGGAATAACAATTAATGTATCCACGCTTTCTTTTAATTTAGCAATTCCGTTTAATGCATTATCCATTCTCGTTCTGCCTTCAAACTTAAACGGCTTTGTAACAATACCAACGGTAAGTTTACCCATCTCCTTTGCAATCTGTGCCACAACAGGTGCTGCACCCGTTCCGGTTCCACCTCCCATACCACATGTTACAAATACCATCTCCGAAGCTTTTATTACTTCTGCTAATTCTTCTCTGCTTTCTTCCGCCGCCTTTTCACCAATTTCCGGCTTTGCTCCGGCTCCAAGACCCTTTGTCAATTTTTCACCAATCTGCATACAAACCGGTGCTTTACAACCTTTTAAGTGCTGCTTGTCTGTATTAACACAAACAAATTCCACTCCTTGAATTCCCTCT
>CATZVV010000024.1 GCA_958425285.1 uncultured Lachnoclostridium sp.
TTTAGAACAAAATGAGATTGCTATGCTTAAGAGTCGTGGGTCCAGTAAAGGGCATAATTTAACCATTTATCTCTTGCAGTAATCCATTCTTTCGGGGGTTAGTCTGCTCATTGGTCTGCCGCTTGGTATATTCCTCTGTAAAGCTCTTGGCTCGACAAATGGTTTTTTAGAATTTATTCAAAGGAAAGCGTTACATGTATCAATTAACTTTGAAGTTCTTCTTTATGCACTGGGAGCAGTAACAATATCTGTTGCTTTTATGGTGCTTCCTGTATTTCGGGATGCCAATGTTACAATTGTAAATTATAAACAAAAGAAGAATAGAAAAGGGAAGAATCTGATTCATAGAGCATATTTGGATGTGATTTTATTACTTGTTTCGCTCTATGGTTTATATTCATTTTCGGATCGAACGGATGCTTTAACGGCACAGATGCTGCAGGGAGGTGCCCTTGATCCATTTTTATTTATTTGTTCTTCTCTTTTTATTATTAGTGCGAGTCTGGTAGCTTTGCGCATTCAGCCATTGCTTGTTAAGCTTGTTTATCTGGTTGGGAAACGGGCATGGAAACCGGCCTTTTTTGCTTCCTTTTTGCAGATTATAAGAACAAAGGGAAAGCAAAGCTTTATGATGGTATTTCTAATGCTTACGGTATCACTTGGTATTTTTAATGCAACTGTAGCCCGGACAATTTTGTCCAATTCAGAGAAGGGGATTCGTTATGCAACAGGTGCTGATTTAGTTTTACAGGAAGTGTGGGAGGACAATTCCATCTATTTAGAGGGAAATCCCAATCTTGAATTGACTTATACAGAGCCGGATTTTAGTATTTATGAAACAATGGATGGCGTAGAGCATGCTACAAAGGTATATCGTGAGGATGAAATTGGTGTATCGGAGGCCAGTGATGCAAAGAGTTCCCTTATGGCAATTGATACAAAGAATTTTGGTGAAACAATCAATATGCAGGAGGATTTGCTTCCGGTACATATTAATAATTATTTGAATTCTGTCGGCAGTCTTGCAGATGCAGTCTTATTGTCAGAAAATTATCATGATAAATATAATATTCAGATTGGAGATACGATTTCAATATCGAACAGTAAGGGAAAAGAATTTTCTGCACTTGTATATGGCTTTTTTGATTATTGGCCTGGGTATATTCCAAAGTCACACACCCTTAATGAAGAAGGCGTGATGGCAACGAATGATAACTTCCTTATTGTAGCAAATTTGGCTAAAGTACAGGCGGTCTTTGGTACAAGTCCATATGAAGTTTGGATTAAGACAAATGAGTCCTCACAGTTTATTTATGAATATGCAGAAAAAAATAATATTGAGTATACAGAATTTGAAGATGTTGCATCTCTGCTTGTGGATGTGAGAAATGATGCGTTATTTCAGGGAACGAATGGAATTTTAACGATGAGTTTTATTATTATTTTGATCTTGTGCTGTACCGGATTTTTAATATACTGGATTTTATCCATTCGTCAGAGAGAACTTCTGTTTGGTGTGTTCCGTGCTATGGGAATGACAAAGAAAGAGGTTATTAAAATGCTTATTAATGAGCAGATTTTTAGTTCCGGCCTGTCAATTCTAATAGGCACCGGATTGGGGCTGCTGGCTTCTAAATTATTTGTCCCGTTAGTTCAGATTTTTTATGCGTCAACAGAACAGGCAATTCCTCTTGAGGTGGTAAGAGAAACAGTAGATATGGTACGATTGTTCTGTGTCATTGGACTTGTTATTGTTGTCTGTATGATTGTTCTCGGTATGCTGATTTCAAAGATCCGGATTTCTCAGGCACTTAAATTAGGGGAGGATTAACGATGGAATATATGATTGAAACGAAGCACGTTAGTCAGGCTTTTATGGCAGCCGGCGGAGAAGAATTTTATGCATTGAAAGATATTAATATAAAAATTCCGGAAGGAAAGCTGACTATTTTGCGAGGACGTTCCGGTTCCGGCAAGACAACATTGATGAACATACTCGGGGCATTGGATAAGCCAAAAGAGGGAAATGTTTTTCTGGAGGGTAAGGAAATTGAAAATTTAAAAGAGTCTGAACAGGAAATGATTCGAAAAAAAGATATTGGTTTTGTTTTTCAGTCAGTTGCCTTGATTCCCATGATGACGGCATATGAAAATGTTGAGTTTGCTCTTCGCCTGGCAGATTATAAAGGGGATCGGCGGAAACGTGCGACAGAGTGTTTGAAACTAGTTGGTCTTCATCAGAGGATGCATCATTTGCCACAGGAATTATCCGGCGGCGAGCAGCAGAGAGTGGCAATTGCAAGAGCGATTGTTCATAAGCCTAAGGTGGTTTTTGCGGATGAGCCTACAGCAGAACTGGATACAAATACAGGACTGCAAATCATGAAAATATTCCGTGAACTTATTGAAGCAGAAGGTGTAACGATTGTAATGACAACACATGATACGGGATTGATGGATATTGCAGACTGTATTTATCAGCTAGAGGATGGTGAGATTGTAAATGAAAATGAGACAAAGAAGGTCTGAAAAGAACAGCATAGATGCGGAACAAAATCAGGAAGTGTCGATCGATATTCCAGACGATGTTATGATAGAATGTGATAGCCTGGTAAAGATATATAAGACAAAGGATATTGAGGTGTTGGCATTACAGGGGTTAGATCTTACCGTAAAAAAAGGTGAACTAATGGCTATTATTGGAAATAGCGGAAGTGGTAAATCTACCTTCCTGAATATGATTGGAGGATTAGACCGACCCTCTGCCGGAAGGTTGTATGTGGATGGAAAAAACCTATTTCAGTTGGATGATAAGGCTCTTGTTGATTATAAGAGGAGTACGGTAGGGTTTGTATGGCAAAACAATGCCAGAAATCTGCTTCCATATTTATCTGCCTGGGAAAATGTCATGACGCCTATGCTTTTTACATCTGGTAATGAGAAGGAAAAGAAGGAACGAGCAATTGAATTATTAAAGTTGGTTGGTTTGGAACATCGTAAGGATTCTGCATTGAGTCAATTATCCGGGGGAGAACAACAAAGGGTTGCCATTGCTATTGCACTTGCCAACAATCCCAAGCTGCTTCTTGCAGATGAACCAACCGGCTCGGTGGATCGTAAGACAGCAGATTACATATTAAATATGTTTCGTCGGTTAAATGAGGAGTTAGGAATAACAATTGTAATCGTTACTCATGACAAGGAACTGGCAAAAAAAGTAAATCGTGTTGTTTCAATACGGGATGGAAAAACAAGTAGTGAGCGTATCATAAAAAGCAATTATCGGAATCGGTTAGAAGATTTGGATGTGAATTGGAATGAAGTTGAAACGCAAGATGAGTATGCCGTTCTTGACCGTGCCGGTCGTGTTCAGATTCCATCTGAAATGTTAGAGCAGATAGGAGTTGAGCACAATAAAATCAAGTTGGAGATCCGGGATGGCAGGATTGTCATAGAAAAGCCTGATTCATAATTTCATTCAGAAAGCAGAATTTATCAACAAATAAAAGACAATATATCATTGAAAATAAGTTGAGTTCTGTTTTATACTGAAGGTAATCCAGCAGATTGTCTATACAGAAATGAAAGTTGTTCAGGATGTTATTTTATTAAAGGAGGAAGATTTATGTTAAAGAAATTAACAAAAGTATCGTTATGTATGATGCTCATTATGGGAATGGTGTGTTCTGGAATACCGGGGAGTACATCCATATCAGAGGCTGCAAAGAAAGCAAAGCTCAAAACAAAGAAAGTGACAATGACAGTAGGACAGAAAAAGAAAATTACAATTACCGGAAAGAAGAAAAAAGCTTCTTACCGTTTTGTTTCATCTTCAAAGGCAAAAGCAACGGTTTCAAAAAGCGGAGTTATTAAAGCAAAGAAAATCGGAAAAGTCACTTTTACTGTTTGTTAAAAATATAAGAAGAAAAGCCGTAATTTAGTAAAGGTTGTGGTTCAGATTAAGAAAAAAACGACAGGTAATAACAATACAATCTCATCGGCAAGTCCGTCTTCTGCAGCTACCTTGGTACCTAATGTAACGGTAAGTCCAAGTGTAGCACCAAGCGTAGAGCCGAGTATTGTTCCGGGAGCGTCTGAAGAACCAAATCCGACTGTGGATCCAACACCTACTGTAGAGCCGACGCCAACCATTAAACCAATTGGACCATATGTTGAGGATACTAATATAGATGTTCCTGTTGGTTTTATGAACCAGAATTCAAGTGTGGCAGGAACGGTAGAGGATATTACTTATGACTCGACTGTTATTACAGAGGGTGCCACAGTGGCAAGAAAGGCAAAGGTAGTATTACCAAAGGATTATAGCACAGATAAAAAATATCCGGTTGTTTATATGCAGCACGGTATTTTTGGAGATGAAACTTCACTGTATGGAGATAAGGTACAGAATGTTATTTGGAATGCCATTGCAAATGGTGATGCAGAGGAAATGATTGTTGTATTTCCGAATGCATGTGCAAATGCAGAGGGAAAAGGGGAAGGTTTTAGTCTTGAACATTATGCTGCCTATAATAATTTTATTAATGATTTAAGAGAATGCCTGATGCCATATATCAACGAACATTATTCTACTTTAACAGGTCGTGAGAATACAGCAATTTGCGGGTTCTCAATGGGAGGACGTGTCAGTTTACAGATTGGATTTACGATGCAGGATACATTCCGTTACATCGGCGGTTTCTGCCCGGCATTCGGAATCTTTGAATATGATAATTACGGAGTGCATGAAGACGGATTCTTTACAACGGAGACATTTACGCTTCAAGAGAAGTATATGAATGATACATTAGTATTGATTGCAGCCGGACCAAATGATGATATTGTTAGGACTGAGCCAAAGAGATATGCAGATGCATTAGAGGCAAACGGAGTTCCTCATATTTATTATGAGACGCTTGGTGGTGATACAAATAGTGTAGGTGGCGGTGGTCACGAGGCAGCTGTGTATAAACATGGATTGTATAACTTCCTGAGCCGTATTTTTCATCTGAAATAAGAACTTTTACTGGAAATGTTGTTTAAGCTAAGAGCATTGTAATTTCTAAAAAAGAGTAGATTATATAGTCATATATAGTCTGCTCTTTTTGTAATGAGAGAGCAAAATTTTTCGTTTTTTTGCGTTTAAGTCGCGAAATGTGTCATTGGAGAAATAAGGTTGAAAAAAATTTAATATATGTTAAGATATATTTTAAATCTAAGTGTTATATATTATGACAATTAAATCACGCTAAAGAGATAATGGAGGGGGAAACAATGAGAAAGAGAATTTTGTCAACAATTTTACTATTTGCAATGCTGTTTTGTTTAGTGGGTGAAGCAGCACAGGCAAAGATATTGGTGAAAAAGGAAGAAACAGGTAGTTTGCAGACAGAGAGGGCAAGGGAGTATATTGTTAAATGCAGAACAAAGGCTAACCTTAAAGAAGTGAAGAGGAGATTACATAAAACGGATGATGTATTTGTTAATCACAAGAAAGCCGACGAGCAATATCTTGAAAGTGAAAACTCAGTAGTAGCCACATTGACAAAGGAAGAGGCAGAAGAGATTGAAACAAAGTATGATTGTCAAGTAGAGGAAGATTATCAAGTTACAGGCTCGGAAGTGGTTCAAGGAACAGAGATTAAAGTTGATGCAGAGGCATTGAAAGAAAAGCCGCAAGCAGAATATTCGGATGACCCAGGTAAATTTATTCCTTCTAAAGGTATGAAATCAAGGAAACATGAAGTATTGCCATGGAATATCGAATGTGTGGCCGGAGATCCATATGATAATGGAAAAAATGCAAAGGGTGTTAAGATTGCAGTAATTGATTCGGGCATTGATGTACATGATGATTTAAATACAAAAGGGTGGGTAGACTTTTCAGACAAAGTAAATGGATATAAGCCGGTGGATAATAATGGGCATGGCACAGAGGTTGCAGGAGTAATTGGAGCACGGCTAAATGGGTCAGGTATAAGAGGAATTGCCAGTCAGGCGGAATTATATTCCGTTAAAGTGTTGAATAAAAAAAACACAGCATCCGTTAGTTTAATTATTAAAGCGTTGGATTGGTGTATTCAAAACGATATTGATATTATTAACATGAGTTTTGGAACGGATTGTTATTCTGAAATACTTGAAGATAAGATAAAGCAAGCCTATAATCATGGCATATTAATGGTTGCGGCAGCAGGAAATGAAGGAAATATCCAATATCCTGCAAAGTTTCCGGAAGTAATCTCAGTGGGGAGTGTAAATCAGAAACTTGAAGCTGCAGATTCAATGAAGACTTTGGAGCCTGTGGATTTGGTAGCGCCGGGTGAGGCGGCACAAACATTGGGTTATCTTGGTTCTTATGAGATTGTAGATGGAACGAGCATTGCCAGTGCCCATGTTACAGGAGTGGCAGCATTGCTTAAAGGGAAATATAAAAAGTTGACGAATCAAGAACTTAGAAAAGTATTGTTCTGTTCAGCAGTTTCATTGCCAAATGATACAGAAAAGTGTTATGAGTATGGTTTGGTAAATTATCAAAATGCTGAAAAAGCAATGAAAGAAGGCATATATATTGATTTTGATGAATATTCAGATAGGGTAGATAATAAGTGCAATAAAGAGATAATAAAATGCTCAGAGAATGATTCCTTTGTTAATGGTTCATGGAGTAAAAGGGAATGGCAGAAAATCGAAAGAACGGAAGGAACAGGACATTCTACCATCATTGATAATATGCCAACATCTTATTTTTCGAGAGGAACGAATGGAAATTATACGCTACAAGTGCATAATCGTTGGATTGTAGCAGATACAATCTTTCGTGTGGATGATATAGAGTCTTTAAGTGCGGGAAATAAAACATCACCGTATCACGCTAAAACTAAGTTTAGTTTATCAGAGATTAAGTGGACGCAGTTAGCATTTTTGTATGAATTGTCCAGGCGGAGGCTTATGCTAAACAGTCAATTGGATTTGAATTCTGCAAACTATACGGCATCAGATTCTTACTATGGTGTACAAATTGGTTTGTCATTAAAGAGAAGGATTGTGAATGATATGAAAGTTATGTACAACAATCTGAAAAGTTATTATGCTTCCAAGGGGATAGGAATTAGTATGGATACAGCCGTTCAGCGCGGTTATATGGTATTGGGAGTATATCTGCACTTATTACAAGATACATATTGCCACAGAGCCGGAATAACATGGGAGACATTGTGTGCCAATAGTTCAGGTACAGTATGTTATGGGTATGATGCATTTGGCCAAACGTGTAGTGACAGCAGGATAAATGGCACAAATTTAAGCGGAAATGAGTATTCGAAGTATTGGGATTGTGTCGATTATATTAAACGATATAATCGATTGCCTATTATCAGATTAAAAGATAAATTGCCTGAAAAAATAAAACAGATAATAGTTAATGGGGTTACTTACAATGGAATTAGCAGGGCACAAGCATATGAAGATAATCCATTTTTTATATCAAATCGATTTGCGGCATCCTATGACGTGACGAAATCGATGATTAATTATATGATGGGCGATACAAATAAATCAGCAAAGGAAAGTATATTTTATGACTATAGTAGTTGGGGTGTAGTACTTAGTGAATGGAAAGAACCAGAAGGTTGGTAGAGATGAGGGAATAGATGCAATTAGGTTAAGTAAAAGTGAATGCTGACATTTATATTATGAGAATGCCGGTTCATCTAAAAAGGGAGGATGTATATGAAGAAAGAAATAAAGTGGCTAAGAGGTGTATGGGTACGGATTTCTATGGTTGTGATTGCTTTTTTATTTTTATGTATGCAGGAGGGGCGCATAGAAGCGCAGGAGCAGACGCCATCACCAAACATGGTGATTCCACAGACATCTGATGTGGCAGGTGAAGGAACAGGCAGCTATGGAAATTATGAGTATCAGATTGTGAGCGAGGCGAGGAAAAGTATTGCGATCACAAAGATAAAAAATTACGGTGAGACAGTAGTTGTTCCGGCAAAGCTGAATGGTTATACCGTAGAATATCTTGGAGATATAAGAAATACAGAAGATTATTACATAGCAAATAGAGAGGAACTGCATGTATTTGCGAAATCGGATCGGACTGTGAAAAAACTTATATTGTCTGAAGGAATTAGGAATATTGGTGAGTCTGCCTGCGAAGAGATGCTTGCCCTGCAGGAAGTGATATTACCAAAAAGTCTTTTTATAATTAATGATTGTAGTTTTGTAGGCTGTAAGGCTTTGAAAAAAATAGAATTGCCGGAGAACTTGCATTCTATAGGGGATAGTGCTTTTTATGGTTGTGTTCTTTTAAAAAACTGGGATTTGCCTTCCGGTCTTGAATATACAGGTCATGGCTGTTTTGATATGATTAAGCTGGATACGATTATTGTTCGTGGAGACATTTCTGGTGAGTTTACCAATACTTATAATGTGAAGAAAATGATCTTTTGCGGAAAACGAGACTATATCGTAGATTTGAACTGGAACGGTGTCTATAAGGTCATCTGCCGACCGCAGGTAAAGTCTATTTCATGTTGGGGATCGGCAAGAAAAGTCTATATTCAGGGAAAGAAAACACGAATTATAGATGAAAAAAATCCCAAATATCAAGTTTTTACTGTTGCAGGCGCCGCCTGTATGAAAGGTGCCAAGAATTGGGGATTGGACGTTACCGTGTGCAAACTGCCCAAACTGAAAGTTACCAGTATTAAGAAAAATGGGAAAAATATGTATATTTGGAATGGGGGAAAGGCAGTTATAAAAAAATACTCTTATCCGGGAAGCAGAAAAGCGAAGCTGCGCTCGACAAAGAAACGCTCGCTCGTATACGAGATTTCCTTTAAGCAAAAGGGCAAGAAAACTTATGAGACGGTAAAGACGATAAAAAATACGAAATGGTTTACAAAGAAAAAAGGGAAGGTACGGGTGACAGCGATGGCGAAGAACTATTGGCCGTAAAGAAAGTTTTCGCAAGGAAAGTTAATTCAGATTACTGAAATTAGCGATAGAGAGATATTAGTTTGAAAAGCTGACCAATACAGTGTATAATTGTCATTAAGAACAACATAGAAGCAAAGAAAATGCCTTTATAGGGATTCAAGTTAAAAGGAGTGACAGCTTATGAAAAAAAGAAAATTTGTTTCTTGGTTTTTGCTTTTTATGTTCATATTTAGCATGTCTTTTGCATCAATATTAGCATCGGCTGCACCTAAGGAAATAGCATTAAATAAAAAGTCGATATGTATGAAAAAAGGACAAAAATATACACTGAAGTTAAAAGGAGTAAAAAAGAAGAAAATAAAATGGTCAAGTAATAATAAAAAGATTGCATCTGTAAGAAACGGTGTAGTAAAAGCAAAAAAAACGGGTAGATGCATGATTACTGCTAAATATCAAAGCAAAAAATACAAATGTACAATTTATGTCAAAAAAGCCAAAACAAACAATAGCAATACAAACATCAGTAGACCGAAGCAGACACCAGAGCCGACACAAACGGTAAGTTCAATACATATGTCAGTGAAAAGTGACGAAGTTGATAATAAAAAGTTACTTATAACGATATACAATGAAAGGAATACGGAAGCTGTAACCGGTATGGATTTTTCTCTGGAAAAATTGGAAAATGGTGAATGGAAGAAGCTTGACTTTAAAGAAAATACGGCATTTCTTGCATTAGCAATGATTGTCCCGGCGAATGGGAATGCAACACAAAATATATCGTTGGAAAATTATTTTGACAACCTTACCAAAGGGAATTATAGGATTTCAAAACAAATATATTCCAATAATTCCCAATACATAGTGTATGCAGAATTTGTACTTGCTTAGGTACTTGAAAACAGTGGACGAAAGCTGTTTAAACCAAACTGTCTCCACGGTCAACGACGATTTCATAACCGATGCTTTTCATTCTCTGGTTGAGGCAATGCTTGCATTCAGCAGCTTCTTCACCGGTACAGATTTTATTATCATACAGAGAATACATTTTTCTTACGTTGACGGGAGAAAGATTAGGCATGACAACGTTTGCCCCAGCTTGTATTCCTTTTTCCCTTCCCAAAGGGTCAATAGTTCCTAATGCTGTTGTAGAAGGAATGAGTGCCTTTGGATTCATGAGCCGTAACAGACCGATTAAAAACAGAGTGAGTTCCAGCGTGCCTGCCGGTTCTTGCCCAAATGGGGTGTCCTGATGGGGAATAAATGGTCCGATTCCAATCATGGAGGGCTTTAGCTCTTCAATAAATTTCAAGTCAGCAACAAGATGTTCTGCCTTTTGATAAGGGGAGCCGACCATAAATCCGGTTCCGACCTGATAACCGATTTCTTTTAATACATATAAACATTTTTTTCGGTTTTCCAGTGACAGAGAGTGCGGATGGAGCTTTTGATAATGTTCTTTTGCTGCTGTTTCATGGCGAAGAAGATATCGGTTAGCACCTGCCTGAAATAGCAGCTTGTATGAAGACCTGGAACGTTCTCCGATGGAGAGTGTAATTGCACAATCCGGAAATTCCGAATGGACGCAGGAAACTAAGTCACACAAGAAGGCGTCATCAAAGTGCATATCCTCGCCACCTTGCAGGACAAAAGTACGAAAACCCAGTTCATGACCTGCTTTACAGCAGGATAAAATTTCTTCTTTTGTCAGCCGATAGCGGGCAGCCTTCAAATTGCTTTTTCGTATACCGCAATAATAACAATCATTTTTGCAGTAATTGGTGAATTCAATCAAACCACGGACATATACTTTTTTTCCATAGTATATCTGACGTACCTGATCTGCTTTTTCATACAGATAAGAGGAAGTTTCTGAACTTATATTTGTCAGCAGGTAATGTAACTCTTCACTGGTTAAGGTTTGATTTCGTTCTAATTGGTCAATTAGTAATTTTTCTTTCATCTGCTACCTCATTTCTGTGATGTTTTTTCTGAGTCTTATTGTAATATATTCTGAATCATGATACAATAGTAAAAATCGTACTGAGATCACAAAGGTTAGTCCTGAGTGGGAAGGCGAACGTATAACCGGTTAAAAGAATAATGATTATACAATCAAAGAGGTCTCGTGCGTTTTAGGGACCTCTTTGTGTGCTTTTACGATGCATAACGGGCAACAGGAAGAGAAAGGAAGTAGTGAGGATGGAAAACAGAATTGCAGTGGTAGGTATTGTTGTAGAAAATCAGGATTCTTCCGAGCGGATTAATCAAATCCTGCATGAGTATGGTGATTATGTAGTGGGTCGTATGGGAATCCCGTATCGACAGAGGGGGGTATCTGTAATCAGTATTGTAGTTGATGCTCCAAATGCAGTTATTAGTGCGATGTCCGGGAAGCTTGGAATGCTTCCTGATGTAAATACAAAGACAATTTATGCCAAAGAAAAAGCAAAAAAAGGAGACGAAAAAAATGTATAATCCAAAATCAGATGCAGCATCCGAATTTATTAACCATGAGGAGATCTTAGAAACACTTGAGTATGCAAAGAAGAATAAGGATAATCGGGATTTACTCAATCAGATTTTAAAAAAGGCAGCTGAATTTAAGGGGATTTCCCATCGTGAAGCAGCAGTTCTTTTAGAATGTGATATTAAAGAAGTAAATGATGCGGTAGAACAACTCGCAAGAGATGTAAAACAAAAGTTTTATGGAAACCGGATTGTTATGTTTGCTCCGCTATATTTATCTAATTACTGTGTAAATGGCTGTGTATACTGCCCATACCATCATTGTAATAAACATATTTCCAGAAAGAAACTGACACAGGATGAAATTCGCAAGGAGGTTATTGCTCTTCAGGATATGGGGCATAAACGGTTGGCAATTGAATCCGGTGAAGACCCGGTAAATAATCCATTAGAGTATATTTTAGAAAGCATCAGAACAATTTATAGCATTAAGCATAAAAATGGTGCAATTCGCCGTGTAAATGTAAATATTGCGGCAACAACTGTTGAAAACTACCATAAGCTAAAAGAAGCCGGAATTGGTACGTATATTTTGTTTCAGGAAACATATAACAAAGAAAGTTATGAAGAATTGCATCCAACCGGACCAAAAAGTAATTATGCATATCATACAGAGGCTATGGATCGTGCTATGGACGGTGGAATTGATGACGTGGGATTAGGTGTTTTATTTGGTTTGAATATGTATCGTTATGATATGGTTGGTCTGATTATGCATGCGGAACATCTGGAAGCCAAATATGGCGTTGGTCCACATACCATCAGTGTACCACGAATCTGTCCGGCAGATGATATTGATCCGGAGAATTTCAGTAATGCTATTTCAGATGAGATTTTTGATAAAATTGTTGCGGTTCTCCGTATTACAGTACCATATACAGGAATGATTGTATCTACACGGGAGTCGCAGAAGAGCAGAGAGCGTGTACTTGGGCTTGGAATTACACAGATTAGCGGCGGTTCCAGAACAAGTGTAGGTGGTTATGTAGAACCAGAGCCGGAAGAGGAAAATTCCGCACAATTTGATGTTAGTGATACACGTACGTTAGATCAAGTTGTTAACTGGCTGGTTGACTTAGGGTATGTGCCAAGTTTTTGTACAGCCTGTTACCGTGAGGGACGTACCGGAGACAGGTTTATGTCTTTACTAAAATCAGGTCAGATTGTCAATTGTTGTCATCCAAATGCTTTAATGACCTTTAAAGAGTATTTGCTGGATTATGCTTCTGAAGACACCAGGAGAAAAGGTGAAGCATTGATTACAAAAGAATTGGAAAAGGTACCAAATGAAAAAGTTAGGGAGAAAGCGAGAGAATATATTGATGAATTAGTACATGGAGAGAGGGATTTTCGTTTTTAATAATGGAGGAAAAGATGGATTTATTTTTGGAGAGTGTGAAGGTTCCAGAGCAATATACCGTATCCTGCAGTAACGCCGGGACTGTTCAAGTTCTGGAGTATGAGATTCCTAATTACGAAAAAGTAAGTAAAAAGGAAGGGACTGTAAGAACGGGTAAAGTGAAAAAGCAGGTTTCCGTATATTTGCCATATGGGTATAGACAAGAAGATTATACAAAGAAATATAACGTTTTGTATCTTTTACATGGGGGAGGTGGAGATCATTATTATGACTGGCTGTCAGAAGAGTCACCTAAAGTTGTAAATATCGTTGATCAATTAATTTTAGAGGGAAAGATTGCTCCTCTTATTCTTGTTTTTCCGAATGGTCGCTCCGGCTCAAATCCAAGTGACCGGAGTATGGCAAATAAAGATGCATTTTGGTATTTTGGAGAGGAATTGAGAAATGATTTGGTTCCTTTTATTGATGAAAAATTTCATACATATGGTTCGGATACCATGAATT